>DATCKO010000187.1:0-13064 GCA_036562215.1 Haloplasmataceae bacterium
TGTACATTTCTAGTATTATTTACATTGGTTATTTTTATTTCTTCTTGCGGTGATAAAGATAATAATAACCAACAAGAAACTCTAAATACTTATTCTTCTAGTTATGATAAGATTGTTGCTAAATTTGTTGAAGAGGGAGTAATAGGAGCAGATGTCACACCAGTAGATATTAATACAACACCTGGTTATTTAAAAGATAATGCTAATAATGGCAACCCTAATACTTCAGTTGTAAAAGTTGCTGATATAGCTAGAGATTATAACGGTATTTACTTATTTTGGTATGATTTGAAAAATTTTAATAACAGTACATCAATGAAATCAATATATGATTCATTGAAATTAAGTGCTCAATTAAGTGAAAATGGTGAGACTACTTTAGTTATTGAAGGTGGTCATTATACATTACCATTGGATAAAGTAGTTGGAACTTATGCAATTGCTTTTAGTAGTACAGTAGAAGAAGCTACTAAGACTAAAGCTTTAGAAGTATTAAGTGCTATTGATAGTACTAAACCTCAATCTTTAGCTTATTATGAAATTGGTGAATTTCTAACAATTTTAAAAGATAAAGGTTACTGGAAAATGAATGAGCAAGTTGATCTAAATAGACTTACTGAATATTCATATCCAGGCAAAGATTGGCAAGGAAATGATGTTACTAGATATAATAGTGTGGCTTCAGCTGCTTATGAATGTAATGGTGTTAGAGTATTATACTTCAATATTGGTAGCTTAAGCACAGTACTAAATAATAGTTTTACTGCTATATCAACTAACAATAATAATTATTCCATTACATTTAATATGGGAACAGAAGAAGATACTACAGATGATAAAACATATAGTATAAAAGTCGATGCTCAATATGGTTATTATGTTTTAAGTATTGATGACACAGTAACTAACAAAGCACAAATCATCGCAGAATTTAACAGACTAGCTAAATAATATCATAAATCTATACTTATCCTTATAAAAGCACTTTAGTGTCGCATTAAAGTGCTTTTAATAGAAATGGGGAGGAAAATATTGTTTGAAGAAATAGTAAAAACAGATGCGTTAGGTCGCGAGAAAGGTATTTGGAAACGCTTTCTTTATTTACTATGGAAAGCACGTTTGCCAATCATTTGGATTGCCATATACGTTATCACATACAAATATCTTATAGATATAGGTGTTGAGGTAACAGAATATACATCACGTTTATTTGCTGGTGATGCTGATTTTAAAACGGTTATTTTACCATTAATTTCTGGTTTACTAATTAATCTTATATTAAGTATAGTAACCGGAATAATATCTTATTTATGTACAGCTATTATTGACCGTAACTTAAGAAGAATGGTTTGGAAAAAACTAGTTTACTTACCTATGTCATACTTTGATAAGTTCTTACCTCGGGAAATGATTAGCCGTGTTACTACTGATACTTCCACAGTAAGTAACCTTATTATGAAGGTTTTTATAATGGAAATAACCAGTTTTTATTCCATGTATGCCACTTTAGCTAGAATATCACAATATAATGGTGATTTACTATATTCATTGCTGGCAGTAATACCTTTTGTATTAGCTATAGCGTTTATTATGGGTAAAATTGATTTTAGAACTAATGATAAAGTAATTAAGCAAGTATCAACTCTAACACAAACAATTGCGGAAAGAGTTACTAATGTACCATTAATTAAAGCTTTCGCTAATGAGAAAAAAGAAGAAGTTTATGGTAATGAAGTAATTGATAAACTATATCATTTTAAAATTGTTCGTGGCTTTTTTAGCTCACTAAAATCACCATTATTAGTATTTGTAACCGTATTACAAACCGTATTAATTGTCGTTGTAGGGCGTAAGTATTATTCTGATGGTTCGATAGATTTAGCACAATGGATAGCTTATCTGGCATTTGCTCAAAGCTTAACCAACTTTTTAACTTCTAAAACAGGTACATGGGGTTCTATTAAATCTTCACAAGGTTCTTTAAACCGAGTTAGTAGAATCATCATTGAGCAAATTGAAGATGTTAAATCGGGTATTAGTGCTGATGATATGCAAGGTGGCTTTAAATTAGAAAATGTTAGTTTTGCTTATGGAGATAAAGTAGTTATAGATAACATCTCCTTAACAATTCCAGAAGGAAAAGTAACAGCCTTTATTGGTGATAGTGGTGGAGGAAAGACTACTTTACTTAACCTATTAGAAAGATTATATAAACCAGTATCAGGTTCAATTTATGTTGGTGATATAGATGTTGAAGAATATAATCTTAAGAGTTACCGTGAAAATATTGCCTATGTTACTCAAGAAACACCATTAATGCTTGGTACGATAAGAGAAAACATCCTATATGGTGTGAATCGTGAAGTATCAGAAGAAGAATTAATCGAAGCATGTAAATTAGCTAATGCATATGATTTTATCCAACAAATGGATAATAAATTTGAGGAAAATGTTGGTGAAGGTGGTTCTAAACTATCTGGTGGACAAAAGCAAAGAATTGCGGTAGCCCGTGCTTTAATAAAAAAATCAAGATATTTATTCTTAGATGAAGCAACAGCTGCTATGGATATTAAAGCCAAAGATGAAGTTTGGGAAGGAATAAAAAACCTTATGAAAGGTAAGACCGTAGTAATGGTAGCTCATGATAGCCAAACTTTAAAGAATGCTGATTATATATATGTGATAAATCATGGAAAAATCGAAAGCCAAGGAACACATGAAGAATTAGCAAAGATTAGTCCATTTTATCGTAAACTCCTAGAAGGAGGTAATGATAATGAATAAATTTACTAATTGGATCAAATATGAATATCAAGAATTCATTAAAGGTATCAAAATTGATATTGAATATATAAAAGAGTATTTTGCTAATCAAAAAAAGAAAAAAGAAGCGAAAAAATTAAGAAAATTAGAAATTAAAGAAGCAAAAGCTAATGGAACATACGTTAAAGAAAAGAAACATCTATGGAAAAACTTTTTTAAATTATTTGTCTACGTTAAAATTCCTTGGTGGTTATATATACTCATCTTTTTAGGTAGTTTTGCTTTAGTAGAAGTAAATCAAGCTTTAGTGCAATTTACAGTTAGTTTTAATAAAGGTGATTTATATAATAGTGTTTTATTAAGATATACAGGTTGGCAAGTAGTATATGCTTTTGTATTAATATCTAATAGCTTATTGTCGTTATTTACTACAGCTATAGTGACAAAGCGTTTCCAAAAGGTCGTTTGGAAAAAAGCTATCAACTTACCAATATCTACTTTTGATAAGGAACAGCCATCATCAATAGTATCAAGAATTACTAATGATACTGCTCAAATAAGTGATGTTCCAGATAAAATTCCATATAGTTTGGCATCTCTATATGGAATAATTGGTGCTTTCGTTGCTTTATTTAAAATAAATACTATTCTAGCTATCTTTTATCTAATATCTGTTCCTTTCTCAATATTATTTATATTTGTGATTGGTAAAATGCAGTTTTTAATGGATAAATATACTCAAGTGACTCTTGGGACAATGACGGAATATTTTGCTGAACATTTAAATAATGTTAAACATTTTAAGACCCAAGCAACAGAAGAAAAGGAAATAGAAACAGGATTAAGAGCGATAGATAAAAGATATCATGCTGATTTATATAAAGGATTGATGTCTAATATTCAAGTGGGTTTAGGCTCCTTATTTACGAAAACTTTACAGGTAATACTTTATGTATTTGGTGCTAAAGAAATTAATGCGGGTAACTTAGTCGGTTCACAATTAGTAGAATTTGAAGCTCAAGCCACACTTGAACAAAAATATATCTTTGAGCTTGTTATGTACTGGCAAAGTGTGAAAGGTGCTCAAGGTGCTACAGAAAAACTTGCCAATTTAATGTCTAATAAAGATGAAGAATTAAAACGCGAACAAGAAATGACTGAAGCAAGCGATTTAGTATTTGAAAATGTTACTTTTGGGTATTTAGAAAATAAAAATGTATTAAATAATCTTTCGTTTAGAATTCCAAAAGGTAAGAAGACCGCTATTATAGGAGATAATGGTAGTGGTAAATCAACATTATTTAAGTTAATAATGCGTTTTTATGAACCGACTACTGGTACAATTAAACTAGGTAATGATTTAGTCGATACTATTCATCTAGATGAATGGCGAAAGAAATTTGGTTATGTTTTACAAAATAATCCATTATTTGCTGGAACCATAAGAGAGAACATCATTTATGGATATAAAGGTGAAGTAACAGAAGAAGAAATAATAAATGCAGCTAAAATTGCTAATGCCTATGATTTTATCATGGAAATGCCAGATGGATTTGACACCTTTGTTGGAGAAAATGGAGCCCAATTATCTGGTGGCCAAAGACAAAGAATTGCTATTGCTCGAGCTATCATAACTAATCCAGAATATTTACTAATGGATGAAGCTACCGCTTCACTTGACTATAAATCCGATCAATTAGTGCGTGATGCTGTGGAAAAAGTCATGAAAGGTAGAACGACAATTGTTATTGCACACGATTTGAATTCCGTTTTAAATTCTGACCAAATCATTGTATTAAATCAAGGCAATTTAGAAGCATGTGGTAGTCATGATGAGGTATTAAAAGTGAGTCCAACATATCAAAGATATTGTCAACTACAAAAAATAGAGTGTTAGGAGGATGGTTATATGAAAATTAAAAGTCTTATAAGTATTATATTAGTAGTATGTGTTTTTCTAGGAAGTGGAATTGCCTTATTCATATATGCTGCTAATAATGAATTTGTAGCCCCACAAAAATCAGGCGGAGACTCATATAACCTTGCAAGTCCAGATAGTGAAATATGGGATAAAACACTTGATGATTTATTTGCTTATCTAAATGAGAAAGGACTTTTAGTTGGCGAAAAGAAATTAGTTACATCAGATGGTTATTGTTCAGAAGCATATAATTATAATAATATTGATTTCTACTATTGGGATCTTAAGTCAGGTCTATCTGGTGATGTAAAAACAGCTTGGGAAGAAGCCAATAAAGAAGGTGGCTTTATGCTATATGGTCAGTACTGGATAAGTGTATCTCTTAATGGTCCATTTGCGATGAATATACGAATGATGGGTACTAATCGCGATGAAATACTCAAAGCTTTTGAAAGTTATTGTCGAAATGTAGATAATGAAAATTGAGAAGTATTATTGGTTAAATCATATTAGTACATATTGTAAAGATTAATATATAGATGGTAGAGTTTGTTTTAGAAAGCAAACTCTTACCATCTTCTTAATGAAAGAGGTAAATAAATGAAATCAAAAGTGGTTAAACTAGCTAATTATTCTGATTTAATAAAATCATATCAATTTGATTTTATATTAGATGAAAAAGTACTTGATGAAGCATTATATAGTATTGTAATCAAAAATAGAATTTTAGAAAAAGTTTTACACGTAAGTAAAGGTGACCTTGTCACTGTAAATTTAGAAAGTGAATTAAAGAAGTTTAATAAAAACAGTTTAAAAATTGTTGTAGGTAGCAATTTCTTTTCAGAAGAATTGGAAAATAACCTTGTTGACATGTCTTTAAATGAAGTAAAAAATGTAAAAATAGATAATTTTGATGTAAAAATAACCGTTTTAGAAATTCTTAGAACTAGTTTACCCAAATTAACAGATGAACTCATTAAGAAAGAAAATATCGCTGGGGTAGAAACAGTTGCTGATTATAAAAAAATGATATACGAGGACAATAAAGAAAATTATCTTGAACAAGAAATTTTTAAATTATCAAACAATATTTTTAAAAAATTAAGTGCTGAGTCAGAATTCAATATCATAGAAGAAGAAGTCCTAGACTTATATAATACCGCTATCGATAGATTTCGTAATATAGCTAAAGAAGAAGGACTAGTATTTGAAGAAATGACGAAAGAAGAACTTTTACCAAGATTAGCTGCTAGTTCAGTTGAAGAAGTAAAAATAAGAGAAAAAGAATATTGCCTATTCCTAGTTAAGAGTGCTGCCATCTGTAGTGAAATCTTAAAGAAAGATATTTCTCAAATAGAAACAACTAGAGATAATATTTTCCTATTACACAGAGAATTTTTTAGTTTTATAAGAAAAGAATTAGCACTATAAGTAGTCTAAATGAAAAGAGGAGTATGATGAAATCATCAGTCATTAGGTTAGCTGACTTCAAGAGCTACCTTAGAAATTTTAAAATAGATTTTATGCTAGATGAAGAAAAATTTAATGAAGAATTGAAGACCATATTAGTAAAAAATAAAAAAAGTGAATATGTGGAAAGTATTGAAAGAGGCGATATTGTCACTGTAAATCTGAAAAGTGATAATGTTAAATTTAATAAAGATAATTTAAAGATTGTTGTTGGTAGTTATTTCTTTTCCAAAGAGCTAGAAGACAAACTAATTGGACTAAATCTTAATGATAATATAGTGATGATAGTTGATGGTTGCAATATAGAGGTAAAAATTACCACTATTACAAGAAATATATTACCAACTTTAACCGATGAATTGATTAAAAAAGAAAACATTCCTGGTATTGAAACCATTGATGATTATAAAAAAATGTATTATGAAAATGCTAAAGAAAAATATCTTGATGATGAAGTAATTAACTTATCAATAAAAATTTTTGATGAGCTAGTAAAAAATTCTGTATTTGCAATAAGTGATGAAGATGTACAACAAATGCTTGATGAAATGCTTGGTTGGTATAGAAAGACAGCAGAGAATGAAGGAACAACATTAGAAAAAATGACTAGTGAAGAGTTTCGAAAAATCAGTAATTATAGCAGTCTAGAAGAATTAATTAATAAAGAAAAAGAGGTTAGCGAAACTTTAGTCAAGATATGTGTTGTTTCAAGCAAAGTGTTAAATATAGATATTACAAATATGGAAGCTAATAGAAATAATGTTTTGAAACTGCAAATCGCATTTACTAATCATTTAAAAAAAGAATTAGGCATATATAGGAGTGAGAAGTATGGCAATTAATTATTTAGATAATAATTGGAAAGAAAATGTAAAAGAAGGCTTTTGGTTAGTAGACTTCTTTTCTGAAACATGTGGTCCATGTAAAATGTTAGCCAAAAATTTAGAGACTTTAGATTTTGAGTTTCCAGTAATCAATTTTGGTAAAGTAAATTTAACAAAATACCCAGAAATTGGTGAAGAACTAGAAGTAAGAGCTGTACCAACGATCTTTTTTATGAAAGATGGAGAACTATTAGAAAGACATATTGGTCTTTTAAGTGTTAATCAATTAAAAGAGAAAATAAGTCAATATTTATATGAATAATGAAAAAAATTCTATAATTTTTCAATTATAGAATTTTTAATTGAGGTGACAAAGTGAATACTAATGGTTTTTTATTAAAGAAAAAAACCTATATTAAAGATATAAATTCTTTTTTATATGAATATCATCACGAAAAAACACAAGCGAAATTGTTTTATATCGAAAATGATGATGAGAATAAAAACTTTTCCATAGGTTTTAAAACCATACCAAGTGATAATACAGGTGTATTTCATATCCTTGAACATTCTATTATGAGTGGTTCAAAGAATTATCCTCTTAAGACACCGATGATTTATATGATGAAGAATTCTCTACAAACTTATTTGAATGCTTCAACTTATCCAGATAAAACTATCTATCAAGTGTCAAGTTGTAATGAAAAAGATTTTGAGAATTTAATGGATGTTTATCTTGATGGAGTATTCCATCCTTTACTTAGTAAAGAAACCTTTTTAAGAGAAGGATGGCATTATGAATTACTTGATGAGAATTCGCAAATAACGTATAACGGTGTTGTTTATAATGAGATGAAGGGTAGCGAAACATCAATCTATAAAAGAATATACATGAGTGCAATGAATAGAATGTTTAAAGATACCTGTTATATGTATAATAGTGGAGGTGATCCCAAAGCTATAATTGATTTAACCTATGAGGATTATTTAAAAACCTATCAAAAATATTATGCTGCAAATAATTGTGTTATCTGTTTATATGGAAAAATGGATTTGGACAAGAAACTTCGAAAAATTGATATGGTTCTTTCTTGCGCTCCGGTAAATGATGAAGTTATTGATATAAATAAACAAGAACCATTTATTGGTGATTTTATTGATTATTATCCTTTATCAGTTAATGAAAGTTTAATAGATAATACTTATATGTCACAAACATATTTAATTGGAGACTATTCTGAGCTTGAACTTAGTTTAGCTTCTTTGGTGTTAGTAGATGTTTTATTAGGTAGTAATAATGCTCCCTTAAAAAAAGCTTTATTAGAAATAGCGCGCGATGTCAATATCTTTTTTATCGATGGTAAGCAAAAAGCATTAACAATATCTTTAATTAAAACAAATCTTGAGAATAAAGAATCATTTTTAACAATTGTTGATAACGTACTAAAAGATATCGTAGAAAAGGGTTTTAATCACGAGGAATTAGAATCAGCGTTAAATAATTTAGAGTTCAGTTTAAAAGAAACTAATTTATATGGACAATCAAAAGGTATTTATTATGCTAATAATATTATTACTTCCGTATTTTATGGTTGTGAAGTAGAAAAGATGTTTTTGTATAACCAAGCATTTGAGAATCTTCGAAAAAAAATTAAGACTCGATTCTTTGAGCAATTAATAAATGATTGTTTATTAAATAATAAACACAAAGTATTAACCATACTACTTCCGTCATATACAATGGAAAATGATGATAAAAAAAGAGAAGAAGACCGTTTATATCTTTATCAAAATACATTATCAAATGAAGAAAAAGCTAAATTAGTTTTGGATACCAAAACATTTAAACAAAATCAAAGTTTACCTGATAAAAAAGAAGATATTGCGAAAATGCCTCGTTTACAACTAAGTGAAATTAGTATTAAAGAAGAAGAAATAGACACCAAAATAATTGATGATATTATTTTTCATGAGAACAAATTAGATGATATTGTTTATGTTAACTACTATTTTGCATTAAACAATGTTAATATCGATGATTTATATTATGTATCACTTCTTGGCTCAATTCTACCTAGAATTAGTACGAAAACATTAACAGCAAAAAAATTAGAAACTATTATAAAACGTTATACAGGTAGTTTTTACTTTGATATTGACGTAATATCCCAAAATGAAGATAGTTGTATACCGTTTTTAGTACTACGTGTAGCTCTTCTTAAAGATAATCTACTTCATCTTGAAGAGATTGTTAATGAGATTTTGAACCATTCTTCACTTCATTTAGAGGAAATCAGGGTCATTTTGAAGCAAGATTTACATTATCATAAAATGAATATTATGCAGCAAGGTAATAATATCGCATCTAAAATAGCTGCTAAAGGCCTAGTCTCTGAAGCTTTTTATGCTGATAAATTAGTTGGTTTAGATTATTTTTTAAATCTTATTAAAATCGTAGATAGCTTTAATGAAGATAATATTGAAAAACTAAAAATTGTTTATAAAAATTTATTTACCAAAAATAATTTAACAATTAGTTTAATATCAAGTAAAGAAACATTAAAGGCATTTAATAAACCTAATATTAATATGGGTAGCATAAATAATAATAAGTATTGCTTTGAAAAGGCTAATAACAAAAGAATTGCTATCAATATTCCATCACAAGTCAACTATATTAATTTAGTAGCCAGTTTAAGCAAATTAGGATTTGACTTTAATGGAAAAATGTTAGTACTAGCTAAATATTTAAGCCTTACCTATTTATGGGATGAAATAAGAGCTAAAGGTGGAGCATACGGTGCTCAAATGTCTATTTTAAGTAATGGTAGTGTAATGATGAGTTCTTATCGTGATCCTAATATGTTACGAACTTTGGATATCATGGAAAATACCTATATGTATTTAGAAAATAGACAATTAACAACAGAAGATTTAAACGGGTTGATTATTTCTACGATAGCGGATTTTGATCGACCTCGAACAATTAAACAAAAGGGCATTACAGAAGATCATAATTTCTTTTTAAATATAGATAAAGACTTTTGGTCTAAGATTAGAGAAGATATCAAATCCACTACCATTAATGACCTATTAGCATTTCAAGAATTATTACGAAGCTTTGGCAATAATAGAAATTATGCTGTGGTAGGACAAGTGGAAACACTTGATAAAAATCTATTTGATGATATTATATACTTGTAAATAAATATTAAAGTAGGTTGTAGATATGAATGTGAATAGTGAATTATATAAGGGATATATCGAAATACTTAAAGAAGAACTAATTCCTGCTACTGGTTGCACGGAACCAATCTCGATTGCTTACGCTGCAGCTGTTGGAAGAGCTACACTTGGAACTCTGCCTGATAAAGTAGTGGTGGAAGTGAGCGGTAATATTATTAAGAATGTGAAGAGTGTTGTTGTACCTAATACTTCTGGATTGCGTGGTATAAAAGCTGCATGTGCGATAGGCATAATTGCTGGTAAAAAAGATAAAAAACTACAAGTTATTTCTGAAGTTACAGAAAAAGAAATTGAAGATACAAAAACCTATTTAGCTAAAGATACTATAACGGTAAAATATGCCGACACACCATATATCTTTGATATTATGATGACGATGTATAAAGATAACCATAAGTCTTATGTACGCATTGTAGATTATCACACTAATATAGTAAATATTGAATATGATAATGATATTATTCTAAAAAAAGAGATTCAAGGTAAAGAAATTTCTTCTTTAACTGATAGAAGCATATTATCTGTAGAGAATATTGTGAAATTCGCTGATATCTTAATTATTGATGATGTTAAAGAATTATTGGATTTACAGATAAAATGTAATATGGCGATTGCTGAAGAAGGTTTAAAAAGCAATTATGGAGCAAATATTGGTAAAACCCTCTTAAAAACAGGGTATAATGATGTTTCTTTAAAGGCAAAGGCCTATGCTGCTGCAGGTTCAGATGCTAGAATGAATGGTTGTGAAATGCCTGTTATAATAAATAGTGGTAGTGGAAATCAAGGGATTACAACTAGTGTTCCGCTAATTGTATATGCTAAAGAAATGAATATTTGTGAAGATAAAATGTATCGTGCTTTAGCTTTAGCTAATCTAATAACCATTCATTTAAAGAGTGGAATAGGAAGACTTTCCGCTTATTGTGGAGCTGTTAGTGCTGGTTGTGGTGTGGCCAGTGGTATAGCCTATTTATTAGGTGGAGACTTAAATGCTGTTTCCCATACTTTAGTAAATGCCTTAGCTATCAATTCAGGAATCATTTGTGATGGGGCAAAATCAAGTTGTGCTGCTAAAATTGCATCCTCTGTAGAGGGTGGATTATTAGGTCTCAAAATGTATCAAAATGGTAATGAATTTTATAGTGGCGAAGGTATTGTTCAAAAGGGTGTAGAAAATACTATTAAAAATATTTGTAAAATAGCTCGGATAGGTATGTTAGAAACAGATAAAGAAATCATTAAAATCATGACAGAAATTGAGTAATAAAAAAGGTTTAAATTATCAGGTTAGATTGATAGTTTAAACCTTTTATAATATTAGAACGCAAAATTACCATTTTCAAATACTTTTACTTCTCTATTATCGAAAGTCACACCAATAATTTCTAAATCCTTTGTACCAAACATGAAGTCTTCATGATTAATAGAGTTATTAATACCTCTTCTTTCTAGTTCCTCTTCATCTAATTTATCACCATCTTTAATACATGTTGGATATGCTCTTCCGATAGCTAGATGACATGAAGCATTTTCATCATATAAAGTATTGTAGAATAATATATTACATTTGGATATTGGAGAATCGTAAGGTACTAAGGCTATTTCACCGAGGTAATGTGAACCTTCATCAGTATCAATTAATTGCTTTAATGTTTCATAACCATCTTCACAAGAAAAATCTACTATTCTACCATCTTTAAATGTTAATGAGAACTTATCGATTAATTTACCATTATAACTTAGTGGTTTAGAACTATATACTATACCGTTAACACCATTCTTTTTAGGAGCAGTGAAAACTTCTTCTGTAGGCATATTGGCAATAAATTCTATACCATCTTGAGTATATTCGGAACCACCTAACCAAACATGGTTTTCTGGTAACTCAATTGTTAAGTCTGTTCCTAAACTATTTTTAATCTTTAATAATCTGAAGTTAGCCTGATTTAGGAAATCCAAGGATTTTTTTAGATTGCCTAAATGTTTTTCCCATGCTAGGACTGGGTCTTTTTGATCTACACGCATAGCTTTATAGATATTTTCCCATAACAATTCAATGGCTTTTTCGCTTGATTCATTAGGGAAAATCTTCTTAGCCCATGACTCAGTAGGAATTGAAACGATACACCAAGCATTTTGATTGGACATGAGTCGGTCTTGATAATCTTTTATTGCTTTAGCACTTACTTTTTGTTGACGAACAATTCTTGAAGGATCTACTTCTTTCATTATGTCAGGATCACTAGCGTAAATAGTTAAAAAGGCTGCTCCATTATAGGCATATGTGTTATAAAATTCTTTCATCCAATTAGGATATTCATCGAAAACTGCATCATCAGCATATAAGTATTTCATTTTTGTTGTTAGTTCATCATTCCATGACATTACAACTTCTCTTGCTCCTTGCTTATAACAGTATTCAGCCACACAACGAGCAAATCGAGCGCAGTCAATAGGTGTTCGAATAATAACTGTTTGTCCTTTTTGGACATTTAAACCAATTTTCACTATAATTTGTGCATATTTCTCAATATATTCGTTTATCATTATAAACTCCTTTCTCATTCCTCTTCTTAGTATATCATATATAGATTAATAAATAAAAAATTTTTTAAAAATTAATTAAAACTATTGACATATATTTTAGTTTGTAATATATTATAAGTGAAGTTGTTAGCACTCATATTTAGTGAGTGCTAACAATGAAAAAATTTTATTTTTTAGGAGGGATTTATATGTTCTTTTTAAAACCATTGAGTAATAGTATTGCTAAAACTAATAAAACCTTTTCGGAGATTATTGATGACTTTTTTAATGATTCTTATTTCCCAATATATGAT
>DATCKO010000189.1:0-1567 GCA_036562215.1 Haloplasmataceae bacterium
AAACAGGCTCTCAAGAACGGATACCTATTAGGCGGCGGAAAGGAACTGGCTAACCTATCTAGATATTGCAAAGGGGTTAAAGACCTCAAGAAAGCTCTTATGATGCCTATGCTGACTATCGCTAAGAATGCTGGAAGGAAAGTTCCGAAAGGAAAGATATGGTCTAGAAAGGCGGGTAAACAGAGAGAGCTGGGTTTAGATGTAGTAAATGGGAAAATAGGATGCTTACCGGAAATGGGTATCATAGATAGCTTTGATAGTATAGACGCATCAGTTAAAAACGCCGCTTCGATAGCAGCAAGTTATTTAAGAGCCTATACAATTATAAGAAAAAACTACAAGTCATGAAAGTCTAGCTCATAATCCTTAAGAGATTTAAGTCTGAACATGGAGAACCTCTCAATATCTTCTACTGGGATATCGGGGTTCTCCTTTTTTAAAAACTCTACCAAGCTTTCACGGGAAAAGAATATCTGAGAATCTCCTGTCCACTTAAGAATATAATAACGCCCTTTATGGTAAGGGGCGTAAAGCTTCTTAATAAGCGTTTCTTTATAAGAATCAGGAATCATATCCATTAGACGATTAAGAAGAACAGTCTGAAAAGCCCAATCATTTTCAAATTGATTAAGGGCATCTAAAAACTCTTGTTTAGTTATTACATATTTATGCTTCATAAGAACCTCCTTATATAAAACTATTCATCTTTTAAGCCTAATTTTTGATACCGGTCCAAGACACTTTCAACAAAACACTCAAGCTCATCAAGCAAAAAATTAAGCTCATCAAACCATTCAGGTTTTATACGATTATCAAACATATAAAAATTAATTAAATTAATGGATGAGCGATTTACGGCACTTAAAAAAGATTTAAGTTGCTCATAGCTAACATCGAAATAATCTCCTCTAAAAAACTCTATAAGTCTTTCAAGAATAGGAACGATATTGAAAGTTTCTACCTGAGCTTTACGCAATTCTTTATCGAATGCATTCAATAGATAATTGCACCTTATAAGATTTCCTAAAGTAAAAGCCATGAATATCAACTCCTTTTTGATGTAATATTATAAAGGAGATTCTTTAATTTAAATATACACTCAAAATAACCCTCATAGATAGGACAATTAGGACAAAGCGGAGTATTATGAGGACAGGAAGCACAATGCTTGGCATAGATATAATCCCAAAATATATGTGCATTTCTATGCAAAAACTTTAAAGAATCGTAATTAATAGTAGAACTTTCATTAGTTTTTAGAAAAGATATAAAAGAAGATAGAATAGAAAGACACTTAGGAACAACACCATTATCTGAAAACAGATAACCGTGACTTTGAGAAATATCTTGAACTTCAGTTAGAAGCTTCTCTAATTCAGAAAGATATAAAGTATCCGCCATAATAAACCTCCTTTAATACCAGCGTCCATGAATCAACTCCTTTTTGATATAATTTCATAAAGAAGATTCTTTAATTTAAATACACACTCAAAATAATCCGCATTGATAGGACAATTAGAACAAAGCGAAATATTATGAGGACAGGAAGCACAATACTTGGCATAAA
>DATCKO010000213.1:0-8566 GCA_036562215.1 Haloplasmataceae bacterium
GTATAGGTGATTATGCTTTTGAAAATTGTACAGGATTAATAAGTATCACAATCCCAAAAGGAGTTACAAGTATAGGTAATTATGTATTTTCCTATTGTACAAGTTTAGAAAGTATTATTTTACAAGAAGGATTAACAACTACAAGTAAAGGTTTATTTACCAATTGTGAAAGTCTAATAAGTATCACAATACCTGAAGGAATTACAAGTATAGGTGAATCTACCTTTTATAATTGTATAAGTTTAACAAGTGTCATTTTACCAGAAAGTTTAAAGAGTATTGGTAATAATGCGTTTGTCAATTGTACAAGTTTAAAGAATATCAATATACCTAATGGAGTAACAAGTATAGGTATTTATGCCTTTTACAATTGTACAAGTTTAACTAATATAATTATTCCAAAAGAAGTTACTTATATAGGTAATCTGGCATTTCACCTTAATGACAATTTAGTAATTTATGTAGAAGCTACATCACCACAAAGTGGTTGGAGTTCAGATTGGAACTCTTCTTATAGGCCAGTATATTATGGTGTAAAGGAAGTACTAGAATATAATGATATGCAATATCTGATTATAGATGGAAATATAACTATAACACGTTATATAGGCAATAAGATTACATTAGAAATCCCTTCTAAGATTGGCGAATATAATGTAACAAGAATAGGCGCATATGCATTTTACAATAGTACAAGTTTAGGAAGTATCACTATTCCTGAAAGCGTAACACATATAGAAGGTTATGCATTTAAAGATTGCTATTGTGTAATTTATACAGAAGTTACTTCACTTCCAAGTGGTTGGGATTGGAATGGTTCCAATTTATCAATATATTTTGGAGTAAAGGAAGTACTAGAATATAATGGTATGCAATATTTGATTAAATATGGAACTGTAACTATTACACGTTATATAGGCAATCAAACTACATTAGAAGTCCCTTCAATGATTGGTGAATATAATGTAACAAGAATAGGTACATATGCTTTTTACAATTGTGCAAATTTAGAAAAAATCATTATACCTAAAAGCGTAACATATATAGAAGGATATGCATTTAAAGATTGTTTCAATATAGTAATTTATGCAGAAGTTGATTCACGACCAAGTGGTTGGAGTTTAAATTGGAATGTTGATAATCGTCCAGTTATTTGGGGTTCAAAATAAATTGTATTATATGGTTATCAGTTTATAACTGGTAACCTTTTTAACTTATTAATTTAGTAATTATTCAATTATAAGTTTATACAAATCACAAAAAATATAGAATATCTTAATATCATATCACATAATTTATTTTAGTTTTATTATTTATCTTCTTCGGCATTTTAGTATCTTTTCTTAACTTTAAATAATTAATTTTATCTTTATTTAACATAAAAATACAGGGTTATTATTAATTAATGTGAAAAACTATAAAAAAAACGTCTAAAGTACTTAAAAAACTCTTGAAAAAATGTTATGATAATGTAATAATGAAATAATTTAAAGTGGATACTACGAAGGGATGAATTATTATGAAACTGAATGACAGAGGACTGTTAATTGTTATTTCCGGTCCCTCAGGGGTAGGAAAAGGAACAGTCAGAAAAGCTCTATTTGCGCTAGAAAAGCATAATTTGGAATATTCAGTATCAATGACAACAAGACCACCTCGTGAGGGTGAGGTTGATGGTATAGATTACTTTTTTGTTTCGCGCGAACAGTTCGAACAAAATATAAGAGATGGTAAATTATTAGAATATGCAGAATTCGTTGGTAATTATTATGGAACACCTATTGATTATGTGGAAAACAGATTAATGAAAGGTAAAGAAGTAGTTTTAGAAATAGAAGTTCAAGGGGCAATGCAAGTTCGTGAGAAAATCCCTGATGCGGTATTTATATTTATCGTACCACCATCAAGGCAGGCTTTACGAGATCGTATAACAAAACGAGCTACTGAATCTGAAGAAGTTATTAATAAAAGAATGGAAAAAGCGGAACGCGAGTTAGGAATGGCTCATAAATATGATTATATCGTCGTAAATGATACTGTAGAAAATGCCGCTGACCGTATTATGGCTATTATAAGGGCAGAGCATGCTAGAACAGAAAGAACAATTCATAAATATATGAAAATGTTGGAGGTAGAATAATATGCGATATCCTTATATTGATAAGTTATTAGAAGTTGTGGATTCTAAATATAAATTAGCTTTAATTGCTTCGAAAAGGGCTAAACAAATTGAACAAGGTTCACCTATTCAAGTAGAAAAACCACAAAATATCAAACCTTTAGGAATTGCTTTAGAGGAAATAGTAGAAAATAAATTAATAGTTAAATAACCTTGAAAGTATCTCCTTCAAGGTTTTTTATATGTAAGGAGGGCTTCATTATGATAGCTAGTGTAATAGTGGATGTTAAGTCTAAGAATGTCAACCGACCTTTTAGCTATATTGTCCCACCTCATCTTACACAAGTAATCGAAAAGGGCATGAGAGTAAAGGTGCCTTTTGGTTCTAGAGAAGTATTAGGTTTTGTTGTTGATGTAACTATGGATGATGAGTCGCAATATCAATTAAAACCAATAAGCGATATATTAGATATTATGCCTTCATTAACGGAAGAGTTATTAGACCTAGCTAAAGAAATGAGTATCGATTCCTGTAGTTTTTTGATTAATTGTATTTCCTGCATGATACCTCAAGCGATTAAAGCTAAATATGAGAAAAAAATTGTAAAATTACGTGATAATGATAGTATAAATCATTTGTTTAAAAGTAAAGATTATATTGCTTTTTCTAAAATTAAAAAAGAAGATTATGGAATTATTAAAAAAGCCATTAAAGAGAAGATTGTGGATTTACGTTATGATATTAAAGATAAAGTTAATATTAAATATGAGACTTATCTTTCATTAAATAACGTCAGTAAAGTAAGTGGTAAAAAACAACAATTAATAATTGACTATTTAAAATCAAGTGGTCCAATTTCAAAAAGAACTTTAATTAATGATTTACAAGTAACAAATAGTACTATTAAGACTTTGATAGATAAAGGTATTATCAATGAAGAAAAAAAAGAGATTTTTCGTAATCCCTATGATAATATAAGTGAAAATGCGATTAAACATCAATTAAACAGTGACCAACAAAAAGCTTATGATATTATTATCGATAGTATTATTAAGCAAAATAATGATATTTTTTTACTACATGGGATTACTGGCTCCGGAAAAACCGAAGTGTATTTAAATGTCATTGAATATACGATATCTTTAGGTAAAGAAGCGATATTACTTGTTCCTGAGATATCTTTAACACCACAGATTGTTAGTCAATTTAAATCCCGCTTTGGTAGTCTTGTGGCAGTTTTGCATAGTGGATTATCTTTAGGTGAGAAGTATGATGAGTGGCGTAAGATTAGAAATCAAGAAGTTAAAATCGTAGTTGGAGCTCGTTCAGCGATTTTTGCTCCTTTAACTAATATCGGGATAATAATCATTGATGAAGAACATGAAACAACTTATAAGCAAGATGAAATGCCTAAATATCATGCGATTGAGATTGCGAAAAAAAGAGCGAAATATTATCAAGCAACGATTGTGTTAGGTAGTGCAACCCCAAGTTTAGAATCATATGCCCGAGCCATAAAGAATGTCTATAAGTTATTAGAATTACCTCACAGAGCTACTAATACACAATTACCTCATACCACAATTGTCAATATGGCCGAAGAGTTTAAAAAGGGTAATTTAAGTATTATTTCTGAAGTATTACATCAAGCTATTAATGAAAGACTAGCTAGGAAGGAACAAATAATCTTATTATTAAATCGTCGTGGTTATGATAACTTCTTAATGTGTCGTAATTGTGGTTATACCGTTACTTGTGTAAACTGTGATATTTCTTTAACTTATCATAAAGATCATAATCGTTTAAAATGTCATTATTGTGGATATGAACAAAAAGCTATCACAGAGTGTCCAAAGTGTAAAAGTCATTATTTAAAAGGATTTGGTTATGGCACACAAAAGGTTGAAGAAGAGTTAATTAAAACCTTCCCATTAGCTCGTATTATTCGTATGGATAATGATACCACTACAAATAAAGGAGATCATGAAAAAATCTTAAACATCTTTAAATCAAAACAAGCTGATATTTTATTAGGAACCCAGATGATTGCCAAAGGTTTAGATTTTGCGGATGTAACTTTAGTAGGAGTATTATCAGCCGATACCGTGTTAAAATTACCAGATTTTCGGGCTAGTGAAAAGACCTTTCAATTACTAACACAGGTATCAGGCCGAGCTGGACGTCATAAAGACCAAAGTGAAGTAATTATTCAAACCTATAATCCTAATCATTATTCAATTAAGTTTGCTTCACAAAATGATTATAGGGCTTTTTTTAAACAAGAAATGAAAATAAGACAACTTGCTAAGTATAGTCCTTATTATTACCTAACCCAAATTGTTACCACTTGTGAGGATTTTCAAGAAACATTTAAAGAAGCAAATAAAATCGTTAATTATTTAAAGGAACAATTATCATCTGAATGTATTATTTTAGGACCAGTTGTTCCCCAAATTAAACGGATAAATAAACTTTATTCTACTCAAATCATCATTAAATATAAAATTGAACCCAATCTTGATAAAGTACTAGAAAGTATTATGTTGACCTATCAAGATCATCAAGTAAATGTCATCATTGATCGTTATCCATATTTTGTAATATAGGAGGTAAGCGATGAGAATTGTTTTTATGGGAACACCAGAATTTTCATTAAATATCTTACAAGCTTTAATCGATAATAAGTATAATGTGGTAGGTGTTGTAACTCAACCCGATAAAATTGTGGGAAGGAAAAAACTCTTAACAAGTCCACCGGTGAAATTATTAGCGGAAAAATATGACATACCGATTTTTCAACCAGATAAAATAAAAGAAAACTATCAACAAGTATTGTTATGGCAGCCTGATATAATCATTACTTGTGCTTATGGTCAGATTATCCCTAAAGTGCTTTTAGACTATCCAAAATATAAGGCCATTAATGTTCATGCTTCCTTGTTACCACAATATCGTGGTGGGGCACCAATTCATCGAGCTATTATTGATGGGCAGAAAAAAACTGGTGTAACGATTATGTACATGTCGGAAAAGATGGATGCTGGTGATATTATTAGTCAACAAGAAGTTAAGATTACTTTACAAGATGATGTAAAGACTTTAAGTGATAAATTGAGTGTTATAGGTGCTAAATTATTAATTGATACTTTACCAAGTATTTTTAAGAATACTAATCCAAGGATTAAACAAGATGAAAGTCTAGTTTCTTACGCTTATAATATAAGTCCTCAAGATGAAAAAATCGATTGGTTGCAAAATGCTTTAGATGTCTATAATCATATTAGGGGGTTAAATCCTTGGCCAGGGGCCTATGCACTATTTGATGGATTACGGGTAAAAATTTATAAAAGTGAAATTGTTGATGAGCATTATATTGGTGAACCTGGTGCAATTGTTGATATTAAGAAGGATGGAATAATCGTTAAGACATTAGATTATGCTATTAAAATATTAATGATTCAATTAGAAGGAAAAAGAATTCAATCAGTAAAAGAAATATTCAATGGAAATCATCCTTTTCAAAAAGGAAAATGTTTCAAATAAATTTTAAATTATTAGAGGTGAGAATATGACAAATCCTGTTGTAACTATCGAAATGGAATCAAGTGATATAATAAAAATTGAATTATATCCTGAAGTTGCTCCTAACACAGTTAAAAACTTTATATCTTTAGTTAAGAAAGGGTTTTACGATGGTTTAATCTTTCATCGGGTTATTGAAAATTTCATGATACAAGGTGGATGCCCAAATAAGAATGGTACAGGTGGTCCAGGTTACCAAATTAAAGGCGAGTTTAGTGCTAATGGCTTTAAGAATGATTTAAAGCATACTGAAGGAGTCATTTCTATGGCCCGGACGAACATGCCTGATTCGGCTGGTAGTCAATTTTTTATCATGCATAAAGCTAGTCCACATTTAGATAATCAATATGCAGCTTTTGGTAAAGTAATTTCGGGAATGGATGTTGTTGATAAAATTGCCAAAACAAAGACTGACCATTACGACCGTCCTATTAATCCTCAAATCATGAAAAAAGTTACTGTCGAGACTTTTGGTATTGATTATGATGAGCCAGAAAAAAAGTAAAATATGGAGGTTATAATAAAAACCTCTTTTTACTTTTTTTAATCAAAAGGTTTTATTGTTACTTGAGAAAATGATATAATCTACTTTTGGAGATTCTAAGCAAAATTTAAATTTGAGGTGAAAACATGAAAAATTACTTTCGCAAGTTAATGATGTATAAAGATAATCATAAAATCATAAGTATCTTAGTCATTATGTTTGCATCTACTTTGTATACCATCGGTGTTAAATGGTTTATTATTCCTGCAGGACAAAAAACAGGCGGTTTTACCGGAATTGCCCAGATCCTTTATGGTATCGTTGAACCTTTATTAAAAAACTATATTTCTTATGATACAGGTGTGAGTATCTTTTGGTTCTTGTTAAATATACCAGTCTTTTACTTAGGCTTTAAAGAACTAGGTCGTCGTTTTGCCTTTTTAAGCTTTTTAGCGGTTATTACTGGAATGATTAGTTTATCTTTTATTCCTATACCACAGATTATAATTGATGAAGGTATCGCTAATGATTCCCTACTTAGTGCTCTATTAGGTGGTTTTGTTGCGGGTGTCGGAGTTGGTATTAATTTAAAAATAGGAGCTTCAACTGGTGGAGTCGATATCATCAGTGAATATTTATCAATGAAATATGACCGCTCTTTTGGCTATTTTTCTTTTATATTAAACTTTATCATCATTTTAATAACAGCTCTTACAGATTCTTGGATTTTGGCTTTATATACGATTATTAATCTCTTTGTGATGACCATTGTCGTTGATAAGATACATACTCGAAATCGAAAATTAACCCTTATGATAATAACTGATTATCGTGATGAGTTAATCGAAGCCCTCCAAAAACGAGTTTTTCGTGGTATTACTATTTTACCAGGAATAGGGGCTTATACTCGTAAAGATAAAACCATCCTTTTAATGGTTGTATCGAGTTATGAATTATATAATGTGACTCAAACTATATATGAAATTGATAAAAATGCCTTTACGAATGTCTTTAAGAGCCAAGCTGTTTATGGCAACTTCTTTAAAGAAAAAATTGGGTAGGTGATTAGATGATTCAAGTTAAAATCTTTGATGAAGAGCATGAAAAGGATTTAGAAGAAAAAGTCAATGAATTTCTTGAAGATCTAGATGAAGATGACCTTATAGATATAAAGTATACCATAAGTTCTTTTTATGATTATAAAGACCAAATCTATTGTTATTCAGCAATGATTATATATAAAAAAGAAGAAGATGATGATTGATGAAAACGAAAGATTTTGAAAATTTAGCTTTATCATTTTTTCCTAAAGAAACTTTAGACTTTTTTAATGATGGTATTCAATACGGGTTTAATAATTACTTCGAAAAAGATATTAAGAGAGTTAGTTTCAGCGTCAATTTAACAACTGATATTATTATGCAAGCTCTTGATAAAAAAGTTGATTTAATCTTAACCCATCATAATATTTGGGAAGACCATTTTGAAATGCGAGAGGATTGCTTAAAGTTACTTAAGGAAAATAATATAATTCATTTTTTTAATCATTTACCACTTGACAGTATGGATTTTGGTCCTTCATTTGCTTTAGCTAAGGCTTTAAATTTAAATGTTGTTAAACGAATATCGATGTTTGAAGGCTTTTATTTTGGTGTAGTAGGAGAGTTTAATAATCCTGTTACATTAGAGGAGTTAGTTCAAAAAACAGAAACAGTTTTAACACATAAAATAAGAGTATGGAAAAATAATGAACGAGTTATAAAAAAGGTAGGGATTGTCTCTGGTAGTGGTAAAGATTTAGAAAGTTTACATGATGCGATAAACGCTTCATGTGATGCTTATATCACAGGAGAAAAATCTCTAACAACACTTTTATATGCGAAGCATATGGGACTTAATTTTCTTTTAGGTAGTCATACCTTCACAGAACTAGGTGGTATAAAGAATTATGCTGAGCTTATACAAACTCATAGTAAAGATTTAGAAGTAATTATGTTACATGATGAATGGATTGAATAATATGAATACAGTTCGAAAACTAGCTTTAGATGTCATAAATGAAGTCCTTAATAATGGTGCGTATAGTAATTTATTATTAAGTGAAACAATAAAAGACAATTCCCTAAATAATAAAGATAAAAGATTATTAACGGAATTAGTATATGGAACTATCCAATATAAAATGACTTTAGATTATTATATCAATCAGTTTATAGGGGAAAAGAAAATTAAGAATCGCGTACGTAATATTTTAAGAATGGCATTTTATCAAAAAATCTATTTGGATAAAATACCTGATTTTGCGATTATTAATGAAGCAGTTGAACTTACGAAGATAAGTGATATGGAGAGTTCGAGTTTAGTTAATGCGGTATTAAGA
>DATCKO010000003.1:0-7145 GCA_036562215.1 Haloplasmataceae bacterium
AAACCACCAAATGGTTGATAACCTACAATGGCACCAGTACATTTACGGTTAAAGTAGAGATTACCAACATGGAAGTCTTCACGAGCTTTTTCTAAATGCATACGATTATTAGAGATTACAGAACCAGTTAGGCCATATTCAGTATTATTAGCTACATCTAAAGCCTCATCAAAATCTTTTACTTTACAAATAGCGACTACTGGTCCAAAAATCTCTTCTTGCATTACACGTGCTAATGGGTCAACATCTATAATAACTGTAGGTTCAATGAACCATCCCTTAGAAGAATCAACTTTACCACCACATACAATTTTACCTTCTTGAGCACCAATTTCTATATAATTACTGATACGTTTAAAAGCAGCTTCATCAATAACTGGTCCCATGTAATTAGCGAAATTACTTGGGTCACCAACAGTAAGTGTTTTTGTTTTATCAATAACTTTCTTAACTACTTCGTCATATACATCTTGATGAATTATAGCTCTTGAACAAGCACTACATTTTTGACCACTAAAACCAAAGGCACTCTTAACGATAGAATCAGCAGCTAAATCTAAATCAGCATCATTATCTACGATTATCGCATCTTTTCCACCCATTTCCGCGATTACACGTTTTAACCAAATTTGTCCTTTTTGGACTTTAGCTGCTTTTTCATAAATGGATACACCAACTTCCTTAGAACCAGTAAAGGAGATGAATCTTGTCTTTGGATGATTAACAATGTATTCACCAACTTCAGAGCCTTTTCCTGGAATGAAGTTAACAACACCACTAGGAAGTCCTGCTTCTTCTAATATTTCCACAAATTTATAAGCAATAACTTGTGTAGGTGATGCTGGTTTAAGTAAAACGGTATTTCCGCTAACGATAGCAGCAGTTGTCATACCGGTAAGAATCGCAGTTGGAAAGTTCCATGGTGTAATGATAGCACCAACACCTAAAGGAATATAACGATATTCATTACGTTCTAAGTTAGGGCGACTTTGAACTTTTTCATCGATTTTTTCTAATTCTAAGATTTGACGTCCATAGTATTCTAAAAAGTCAATCGCTTCTGCAGTATCAGCATCAGCTTCAACCCATGGTTTACCAGCTTCTTTAGTCATTAAAGCACTTATCTCAAATTTTCTCTTACGCATGATACCAGCAGCTTTAAATAAGATATCAGCCCGAATTTTTGGGTCTACTTTACTCCAAGTTTTAAATGTTTCTAAAGCTACTTGCATAGCTTCTTCCGCTTCTTTTATTCCAGCTTGATGAATTTTACCTATTAATTCATTATGATTAGCTGGATTATAAGAATTGAATAATTTGTTAGTTTCTATTCTTTTTCCACCAATAATTAATGGATAAGTTTTACCTAAATAGTTTCCTACATATTCCAAAGCTTTTAGATATTTATCTTGATTTTCTTTTTTACTAAAATCGGTTAATGGTTCTGTTTTATATGGATAAATTGCCATTACCTTTCCTCCTAAACTACAGATTTTTCATATTCAAAGACTTTTTGATGTTTAAAACGATCAATATGTAAATCGGTTATATCAATGGTCATCTTTTCTTTTAATATAATCTCTGAAAGTAATAATCCAGTCATTGGTGAAAACATAAATCCATGACCACTAAAACCAACAGCCATATAGAAACCTTCTAATTGGTCTGTATCACCAATAATTGGTTGACGATCTGGTGACATTGTATATGAACCAGCCCATTGTCTTACAACACGTAGATTACCAATTAGTGGCAACATTTCACAAACAGTTTTTGCCATTTCATCTAAAAACTGCCATGAAGATTCAATACAATGATTAGGTTGAACATCAGGATTACTTCTACCCATGACAAAGCCACCATGAGGAACTTGTTGACAATAAAGATTCTTCGCAAAAGACATAACCATTGGACCTTGAATTTTTTCAATTGGTTCGGTTACTAATATTTCATGTTTTTCAGCATAGACAGGAATATCAACACCTGCCATAGCTCCGATTTCCTTAGCGTATCCACCCGCAGCATTTATCACATTATGAGTTTCGATTTCCCTATTTTTAGTAATTACTTTTTCGATCTTATTATTCTTTACGACTATTCCGACAACTTCTTCATGAAAATAAAACTTAACACCGAGTCTCTTCGCAGCTTGATAAAAGGCATCATTCATTTTAAATGGATTTAAATGTCCATCAGTTGGACAAAAAGTAGCACTTACAATAACATCGGTATTTAAATGTGGTACGATTTTCTTAGCTTCTTCTTTCGTAATTTTTTCAGCTGGAATACCTAAACTTTTTTGAAGAATTACATTTTTCGCAAACTGCTCATCTTCCTCTTCATTTGCAGCGACTATTAAATAACCTTCTTGTTTAAATTCAATATCTCTATCATACTCTAATTCTTCATTTGCTCTTTCAAAAAACTCCACGCTGCCTTTACCTAATAAACAGTTCATCTTGGTTGCCCATTGTTGACGAACTCCAGCACCACACCTACCAGTTGAACCACTTGTTAAGTATGCTTTTTCTACTACAACAATATCTTTTACGCCTTTTTTAGCTAAATGATAAGCTATACTACAACCACTAATACCAGCACCAATAATTACATAACTAGCTTTCATCTTTGGCACCTTCTTTAATCATATTTAGTTTAACACCAGTTGTTAATGGTCTAACTTTTTGTGTCTTAACATCTTCTAATTTAACATTTAGATATTTACTAATTTCGCGTTGTACTAATTGTCCACAAGTATTCCCTTGACAAGGTCCCATACCGATTCTTAAGATTCTTTTTATTTCTTCAAAATCAGTATAACCTTTTTCTAATAAATCGTGAATCTCTTGTAGAGTGACATCTTCACAACGACAAATTATCACATCTTTTTTATTCATGGTTTTCTCCTAATCGATACAAAATCTTTTAAATATTTTTTATCTACTAAAACTTGTACTAAAGCAGTACGGTCCTGACGACTTGTTAAGGTTACTTTTTCAATTAAAGCATCACCGATAATTTCTCCCTTACGATTTACCGCATACCAAATCTCTTTTTCTTTTGGATATGGTACAAACTCATAAGGAATTTTAAAGCGAGCTTGATCATTCACTAATTCACATACCTTAATAGCCAGTCCAGGACAAATATAGACACAAACACCACAACCGGTACATTTATCATAATCTACTTGAGGAAGATTATTTATATCTTCACCAATAGTAATAGCTTCAAATGGACAACTTGTACTACAAGGATTACATGGAATGTTTTCAAAACATTCTATAATGGCTTTGGGTTTAACTAATATTTGTAAATCAGGAAAACGGGAATTAATTTGATCAATTGTTGCTACACCATCTTTTTCTAACATTCTCTAATCCCTCCTAACTTCTTGAGTCCAAGACGTATTTTTTCACCAAATGGTCCATTCCGTAGATTATCTAACTGTTTGGTAAAATCAGCTTTTAGTTCCTCATATTGAGGATGAACTTTTCCTAACTTTTTACTAGCTATAAGACCTGTTAAATAACCTTCAACAATGGCACTACTAGCTTCTTCAATACCACTAGCATCACCACAAACAAAGACATTTTCAATACTTGTTTCATGATTACTATCAGTTATAGCTACTAGACCGCCTAATTCACTAACATATTTCATTTCACAATTAATCATTGATAAAAGACTAGTAAGTGGAGTCAAACCAACCGCTATACATACAGCGTCAATATCGTATTCTTTTTCTGTTCCACTTATTTCATTCCACTTTTCATCAAGTCTTACCGTTACAATTTTTTCCACCGCTTCTTTACCAATGGCTTTTTTAATGGTACATGATGTAATAATATCCACACCTAAACGGCGCAATTTGGCTGCATGAACCTTATATCCACCAATCTTAGGACTAGCTTCAATTACAGCTAAAACATTTACACCTGCTTGCATCAATTGATAACTAACAATTAAACCAATGTTACCACTACCAACCATTACAATATTATTTCCTGGTTTCACTCCATAAACATTCATTAAGGTTTGTACGGCTCCTGCTCCATATATACCCGGTAAATCATTGTTTTCAAAAGCTAGTACCTTTTCACTAGCTCCAGTAGCTACAATAATAGCTTTCGCTTGAACTTTAACATATTTTTCATTTTCCTTTAATACTGTAACTACCTTATCATGATATAAACCTACAACTGTTGAATTTTCCCATACTTCGATTAGATCTGAATATTCTCTAACATCATCAACAAGTTTTTTTGCAATATCTATACCTCTAGTTTTGGCATATTGCTTTTCGGATCCAAAGAACATATGAGTTTGTTTGATTAATTGACCACCTAATACAGGATTACGATCGATTACTAAAGAACTTTGCCCAGCCATAGCTGCCATTTTCGCAGCACAAAGGCCACTTGGCCCACCGCCTATAATAACTAAATCTCTATTTATCATATAGTTCTCCTTTATTTGTTTGCACTCTGACATCCATTCCTTCTTTTAAAAGAGTTATACAAGTTTTGACATTAGGTTCTCCATTCACTATCATATGACATGATGAGCAGTTACCAATGGCACAATATAATCCCCTTGGACGCTTAAAGTGCATACTCTCCCTTAATTTTTTAAATCCTAAGGCATGTAATGCTGAAGCAATCGTATCTCCTTCGTATCCGTATACAGGTTGACCATTAAAAGTAAAGTTCAATTTTTTTCTTTCTTTACTAAAGTCTAAAATTGGATGCTCTTTTATCCGCACTTTCCTCACCTCTTTTTAGACATTATAACACATATGCACTTTCGTAAACAATATTTTACAAAAAAAAGAACCTTATATTTAAAGGTTCTTAATCTTGTTTTTTGACGATTGGTAAGTAGATTTCAATGATTGATTCATCGAAATCATCCTCATTAAAACGTGGACCATAATATTCGATGATAAACTTATTGTTATTTAATAATCCTTGTTCATATAAAGGATTATTCTCTAACCATTCATTAACCATCTGCATATGATTGTTGTAATCAGATAATTTACATTCAAAGACCACATATTCGAACGGAGGTATGGTTAATATCTTATATAAAGGAGTTTGTACCATACTAGTTGATAAGCGACCTATATGAACGTCAAATTTTCTACCATATAATATTTTAACTTTATATATTTCATTTTCTGAAATTTGTTCATTCATTCCGTATTTATCATATAAGTCTGTAAATTTCTGCCAAATTGCGCCAGTTTCAAAACCACTACCTTGTTCTCCGACAATAATCATACTGTCTTTATGAATTGTTTTTGGCATCCTATCTCTCCCTCTCAAATATACCTGATTTTATTAATAATATATCACAAATTGACATAAATAGTAAATATTTATTTATATTAAATATTTACTGATATCTCTATACCTACAGGACAGTGATCACTTCCATAAACTTCATCATATATCATACTATCCTTAACATTAGAAATAATTCTTTCAGAAACTAAGAAATAATCAATACGCCACCCTGCATTGTTCTTTCGGGCATTAAACATATAACTCCACCAAGTATATTTAATCATATCAGGATATAAATATCTAAATGTATCAATAAATCCTAAATCTAATAATTTTTGAAATTCATTACGCTCTTCAATTGTAAAACCTGCATTACGTAAATTAGCTTTTGGGTTCTTTAAATCTATTTCCTTATGAGCAACATTTAAATCACCACATAAAATAACTGGTTTAACTTGATCTAAAGACTTTAAATAAGCACGAAAATCATTTTCAAATTGAACACGATAATCTAAACGCATTAATTCTTTCTGTGAATTAGGTGAATAAACCGTAACAAAATAAAAATCTTTATATTCTAAAGTAATTAATCGACCTTCATCATTATATTTCCCATACATACCATACATTACATTAAGAGGTTTGTTTTTGGTATAGATTAATGTCCCTGAATAACCGAACCTTTCAGCAGAGTTCCAATATTCATAATAACCTGTAAAATCAAATTCTTTCTGTGCTTCTTGCATCTTCGTCTCTTGGATAGCAAAGATATCCGCATTGATTTCATCAAAGAAATCTTTAAACCCTTTTTTCATACAAGCCCTTAAACCATTTACATTCCATGATATAAATTTCATACTTTACCTCAATTCTTCTATTAAATCATTTGTTAATACTGTTTCTAAAGGTTCTCGAATTAGTAATGAAGCATATCTATCATATGGAGTTGTACTCTTATTAATAATAACTAAATTAGAACCGCGAAAATAATGAACTAGATAATTAGCAGGACTAACCAATAGAGATGTTCCTACAACAATTAATAAATCTGCTTTTTCAACTGCTTTTACCGCATCTTCAATCGCTTTACTTGGTAATGCTTCTTCATATAATACAACATCTGGCTTAATTATACCACCACATGAACAAGTTGGAACTAAGTCTTTATCTAATATCTCAGTTAAACTATAACTTTTATGACATTTCATACAATAATTACGATGTATACTACCATGTAGTTCAATAACATTTTTATTACCCGCTAATGAATGTAAACCATCAATATTTTGGGTAATAATCATTTTTAACTTACCTAAATCTTCTAACTTAGCTAAAGTTTTGTGAGCAATATTAGGTTTGGCATCAATATAAATCATCTTATTACGATAAAAATCATAAAAAGCTTCTGGATTACTTAGGAAAAAATGATGTGATAATATCTCTTCAGGGCTTATATTAGTTTTATATTTTTCATTATATAACCCACTAGCACTACGAAAATCAGGAATACCTGAAGGTACAGAAATACCTGCACCTGTCATTACTACAATATTATTTGCATCTTTAATATTTTTTTTTAATAACTCTATATGATTCATATACATTCCTACCTTTATAATAAATATCTAATTTAAATTATATACTTATATTTATTTTTTTCAAGTTATCTAGTTTCATTTTCACTTTAGTATGTCTTAAAATCCACGCATCCGCATAGGATGCGACCTTTTTGGTTAATAGTATGCTCAGCTGGAAATAGTAATTTCAATCCACGCATCCGCATAGGATGCGACGATGAGTGCGTGACTGTGACGTGATGGAGTGTTTCATTTCAATCCACGCATCCGCATAGGA
>DATCKO010000013.1:0-2602 GCA_036562215.1 Haloplasmataceae bacterium
ATTGTTATACATTCAGATAAACCCCATAGAAAAGGTAATGTAGAAACTACTATTTTACATGAAATACTACATGCTTTAACGTATTCTGAATTAAGAAAAGATAGTCAAAAAGCTAAAGATTTTGAGAAATTATATAATCAAGCTATCAACAATCTTGATAAAGACTCTTTTTATGGATTATCTAATAAGGATGAGTTTATTGTAGCCTTGTTTACGGACAGCGGGTTAATAAATGCTTTAAAAGAAATACCTCCTGTTGATAATATTGAATATAAAAATCTCTTTGAAGAAATATATGATTTTATTCTTTCTCTTTTAGGTATAAATAAAAAAGATAATTTATATGAGCAGGCTTTTAGTTTAGCTACAAATATTATTAATGATTTTTCTTTAGAACAATCTTGGAAAAATTATTATTCAGATGCTCCTTTGGAAGCCCAAGTAGAATATACACTAAAGTCAGTAGAAATATTGCTATCTGATAAGGCTAAACAAGTATTTGATAAAGGTAAAAAGAATGGTTGGGATTTAAACAAAATCTTAACTGAACTTCAAGTACCTAAAGAACAAAAACAATTAATATTAGATTTAGGTATTACTGATAGAGAACAAATAGCTTTAGAATTAGCTAATCAATACAGTTATACTGTTGAGATTAATACCGCTAAAACTGAAGGACTGACCAATTGGAGAATTATACCTGGACCTGGTGGAGAGGGGGCTAATTGGGTTGTAGAATGGACTAATAATCAAGATGGGGATATAGAATTATTTGACACAGAACAAGAAGCTAGAAATTTTATTAAAAATAAACAAACGGTAAATGAAAACACTCAATATTACTCTAATCTAACAGTTCCAGGTGGGACTAATTATACTGAAAATGAAATAGCTATTCCTGCTATTACCCCTTCTATTAAGGGTCATGCTCAATTTGCTACAGATAATGGTATTGGATGGTTTAGAAGTGATGAACAAGTTATTGGTGGAAAGGAAGTACCTGCTAATTACGAACAAAGTGAAGCAGATATAGAAGAAGGCATTCCACCTTATGCTATTGGTACAAAAACAGAAGGTGGTACTCCTACTAAAACCCGTAGAATACTAGAAATACAATCTGATTTATTTCAGAAAGGTAGAGGTAAAGAAAATCTTATAGGGGCTTCTATAAATAATAAAAAATATGTAGAAGATTCTGATTTAATAAAAGAGCTTAATTCTAAATTGTCTGACAATCCTTTTGATACAGAGGTAATTTTAAATGGTAAAAAATACGATAGAGAAGGTTTAAATGGTAACTGGTTTATTGTAGGAGAAACTAAAAAAACAATATACGATTATCAAAATCAATTTCTACAACTTCTAAACAAAGACAACAACTGGGTAACCTTCTTTGTTAAATCTATTATACAAGATAGTGCTAAGAAAGGTTATGAAAAAGTATTATTTCCTAAAGGAGATACTGCTGCTAAAATCGAAGGACATCAAACTTTAGAAGAGTTTAAGAAGCAGAAAGAAGATAGGATTAAAGAACTTGAAGATAAAGTAAATAAAAATTGGGGGTTAGTAGATGCTTGGGGAAATGTTTTAGAATACTTTAATACAGAAAAAGAAGCTAATGAAAAATTTAGAACTTATAACAATTCTGATTATGGTGTTTTAGAATTAAATAAAATAGGATTGGATGCTCAAAAAGAAATAAACCAACTCAAACAAGAACTCGAAAGAGTAGAAAGAGAAGGATTTGGTGCTTTAAAACCTATTTATAACTTCTATGAAAATACTGTAACTAATATTCTTAAAAAGCAAGGATATAATCCTGTAGAAATTACAGATGAATATGGTAATACTTGGAATGAAATAGAAATCAAACCAGAACACGCTAATAACATTTTATTTTCAAAATATGAAGATAAAAAACCATCTCCAATAAAAATAGGACCACAAGCCACACCTAAAAAAGTATTTGATAAAGCTAAAGAGTTTTTAAATAGAACTAAGATTCCATTAGACTTAGTAAACTTAGTGTATAAATTAGATGATGTTAGACATATAGTTAATGGTATTGACATTGCTGTTAAATTAGGTAATAGCATTCTATCAGAGAAAGAAGGGGAGACTATAGGAGTTAGTGTAGTTAGTTTATTAGGTAGTTCTAATTACATATACCAAGCAATGTATAATCAAATTGTAAACTATCCTCATTATGCAGAGGCTCAAGAAGCTTTTGAAGGACATACAGAAGATGTAATTAGATTACAAGCTATAGGCGCATTGATAAATGATTTTGCAAGAAATTATCAAGCAAATAAGCCATATGACAGAAAGTCTTTCATTTGGGTTAGAGAGATGAAGAAATATTTTGCTGAGAAGTTTAAAAATACATTAAAGGATGATTTTGAAAAACAACCTCTTGATAGTATGCTTAGGGAGGCTTCTAAGCTGCCTTTAGACTTTGATGGCTCAATGTTAGAGGAAAATGTTTCACCCATTACTAAAACAGCTCTAATGAAGGAATTTAGACTACCAGCCAGACCTGTTAGTGATAAAGTTAGACTTAGAGTGATAAAGGATGTAAAAAGATATAATGCTTTAAATGGAA
>DATCKO010000016.1:0-8333 GCA_036562215.1 Haloplasmataceae bacterium
TAAATATTTTGTATAGGGTTTTTTTTATTTTTTATGTTATATCTACCTTTTTTAATAGGTGTAATTTAAAGAATTAACTCATAAAAATAATAATTAAAGAGTTATTTAGATATATTCCTCGATTTATAATAGATAATGTAACCTTTTATTTTAATAATAATTTCTCCATTTCATTCAATCTTTCTTCAAAGACCTTAAGAGCATCTAAAATAGGTTGTTTGCTTGTCATATCGACACCAGCTTTTTTCAAGACTTCGATTGGATAATCACTACTTCCCGCTTTAAGGAAATCAATATAACGTTTAACAGCTGTTTCACCTTCATTTAATATTAGATTAGATAAAGCAGTTGCAGCTGAATATCCAGTAGCATATTGATATACATAATAATTGTAATAGAAATGAGGTATTCTTGCCCATTCTAAACCGATTTCTGGGTCAGAAATAACTGCATCACCATAATATTTCTTATTAAGTTCATAATATATATTCGTTAATCTTTCAGCAGTTAAAGCTTCACCTTTTTGGGCTAAGACATGAATCTCATGCTCAAATTCAGCAAACATTGTTTGACGGAATACAGTTCCTCTAAATGTTTCTAAGAAATGGTTTAATAAATATAATTTTTCTTTTTCATCAGTTAGATTTTTTAGTAGATAATCATTTAATAAAGCTTCATTACATGTTGATGCTACTTCCGCTACAAAGATAGAGTAATCTCCGTAACAGAATGGTTGATTTTTTCTAGTGTAATAACTATGTATAGAATGTCCTAACTCATGGGCTAAAGTAAAGGTATTATCAATATTATCTTGCCAATTCAAGAGGATATAAGGGTTGGTACCATATGAACCTGAGGAATAAGCACCACTTCGTTTACCCTTATTTTCTTCAACATCTATCCAACGATTATTAAAGCCTTCTTGTAAGATTTGGTTATATTCTTCACCTAGAACTGATAAACCTTTTAATACAATTTCTTTAGCTTCATCATAAGTTATTTTCATTTCGACATCTTTTACTAATGGTGTATAAATATCATACATATGTAGTTCGTCCACATTAAGAATTTGCTTACGAAGTTTAATATAACGATGCATAAGTGGTAATTTTTCATTTACTGCCTCTACTAAATTGTCATAAACAGATTCTGGAATATTATTTCTAAATAAAGCAGCTTCACGTGCTGAACTATACTTACGAGCCTTAGCTTGGAAATTATGAGCTTTAATAGCTCCACTTAATGTAGAAGCAAAGGTGTTTTTAAACTTGTCATAGGTACTATATAAAGCTTGGAAAGCATCTTTTCGAACCCGACGGTCTTTTGATTCCATAAATTTAATGTAACGGCCATGTGTTACATCAACTTCCTCGCCATTTTCATCCTTTATACTTGGGAATGTAATATCAGCATTATTTAACATACCAAAAGTATTAGATGAACTAGATAATGGTTCTTGAACTAATGCTAGTAATTCTTCTTCTTTTTCACTTAATACATGTGGTCGATTACGTAAAATATCATCGAGTATTTTGCGATATAATTGTAATTCTTTGTTTTCATTTAAGAAAGCATTTATTGTTTTTTCATCCATTGCTAAAATCTCTGGTATGATATAACTCATTGAACTTGATGCTAATGTAATTAAAGTTTGTGCTTTGGCATTCATAGCTTGATAAAAGGAATTTGTCGTATCTTGATCATAACGCATATGTGAATAAGTATATAGTTTACCTAAGCGAAATTCAATATCATCATTTAAAATCAATAATTCATGTAGAGTCTTACTTGATTCTGATAGACGACCCTTATAATTTAATAGCTTAGGTATGTCTTCTTTAAGACTTTCATATTCTTTTTCCCATAGATCATCAGTGGCAAAAATATCCTCTAATCTCCAGGTTTTCTCCACAGGAATTTCTTCTCTTTTTGGTAAAGCTTTAGTAGTTTTACTCATTTTATCTTTCCTCCTATTATATAAATCTATCTTAAATTGTATCATGCATTGGGTTTTTTTGGCAAACAAATAATATAAAAGGCATAATATTCATAAATCAAGAATATATATTAATATCATTTTCGATATGGGGGATTTTCATGCGCTTTTATTATGGTGATAATAACTTATTAAGAGTTTTAGATGAAGTAGAATTTTGGAAAAGACAAGAAGCTGAACACACTGTAGTAATTGAGCAAATTATACCTAATTTAGAACCTGAAAATATATCCCGTTTAAAAGAATTTAGACTAATGTTTAATCAAACAGAAGCTGAAGTTGTAAAACTAGTGGAGACATATATTAGGTCACAAGGTCTACTTCATCCTGATTTTTCGTATCAAGTATTAAATTTTATCTATCATAGCATAAATGAAAGTCAAGATTTTATCGCATTTTTAAATGAAATGAAACAAAATAGTCTAGCTCTACAAAATAACATAGTGGGAGTAACCGTAATAAATCATATTATAAGAGAATCTGAGTATTTTATTGGTATTTCACAAACAGTATTATATAGAACTTAATATAATGATTTTAGGTATTTATTTAGTAAATAGATAATATAGTCATCCGTATCAAATAATCTACGACTATTTGGATTACCACTTTTTTTTACAAGTTCTGAAAATGGTACATTTATACTAGTATTTTGAGCTAGTGATAAATTGTTTTGATAATTAAACAAGATTTGTTCGATTGAGTCTTTTTTTAAATTTCCTAAGCACCAAGGTTTCGCGATATTGGTATAATTGGGATAGACGGAAAAATCACTAGTTACATAAAAAACTGGTTCGTTATTAACAATATTTCTCGTAGAATGATCATTTATTAATTCTTGATATAAATCACTTTCTTTTTTACCTAAATCAAAGATAAGATATTCACTAGGGATGTATTTAAGATCTTCATCAGTAATTCTAATATCATATAATAATTCATTTTCACCATCACATGTACCTTGATGAATAAATAGTGTAAATTCTTGACCAATATCAAGGCATCTTTCTTTTAGTTTCATTTCTTTAGTTAATTCAATAAAGTTATTAATATCAGAAATACTCTGTTTATTTACAAATACTTGATATCTTGGGGCAATTTTATTTTCAATTAATAAGTTTGTCGCATTAATTAATTCCTTAAAAGCCCCACTTCTTCCCACATAATAATCGGTATTTTTCTCTAAACCAAAAAATGTTAATTGACACTTGCGAACTCCTAAATCATAAGCCCATTTTAAATAATGGGGATCACGATTTATTCTATAGAAACTAAGTAATTCAAACCTTTTTGGTAAGGTATTTTTACATAGTTTCTTTTCTATTTCCCAAAGTTCTTGATAATCATCACTATAATCTGGTTCCCTAAACCAACTAAAGACTTCTAAAGTGTCCGTATATGGGGCAAAACTTTTAGCAACGAATTCTAAATCTTCTTTTTGTAAATTATTATTTGGTAAATGCCCTATCCAACAATGTTTACATCGATTAGGACAACCCTTCATATCTAAACAAACACTAATTTTACTAAATTTCACGCTTTCATCCTCCATTTAAAGCAGCCAAGTAAAATATAACATAAAAACATAATTTAGCAATATTTTAAATAATAATTTGTGAATTTCTTAACATATTTATTGACTATTTGCTTTTTTCATAGTAAAATGAAAGTACAATTGAATATCCATTATTCGTTCTTTTTTTACGTCTTAATGTGAATTTTTTCACATTATTTTTTCGTTATTTTTGAAATATATAAGGAGGATTTGAATGAACTTTATATTGTCAGAAAGACATCAATTAATGCAGAAAATGTATCGAGAATTTGCATTGAAAGAAATAAAGCCTTTAGCAGCTACAATTGATGAAGAAGAAACTTTTCCAATTGAAAACGTAAAGAAAATGGCGCAAATAGGAATGATGGGGATTCCTATACCTAAATCTTATGGTGGAAGCTCAGCTGATACTTTAGCATACATATTAGCTGTCGAAGAAATTAGTAAAGTTTGTGCTACTACAGGAGTAATATTATCTGCACATACCTCACTTTGTTGTCAACCTATATTAGATTTTGGAACCGAAGAACAAAAACAAAAGTATCTAGTTCCTCTTGCCAAGGGAGAAAAACTCGGTGCTTTTGGTCTAACTGAACCTAATGCAGGAACTGATGCAGCGATGCAACAAACAACTGCGGTGTTACAAGGAGATCATTATGTGATAAATGGCTCAAAAATATTTATCACTAACGGTGGATATGCTGATATATATATAATTTTTGCGATGACTGATAAAACGAAAGGAACAAAAGGAATTTCTGCTTTTATTGTAGAAAAAGGAACAGAAGGCTTTTCCTTTGGTAAAAAAGAACTAAAACTAGGTATTAGAGGTTCATCTACTTGTGAGTTAATTTTTAAAGATGTCAAAATACCAAAGGAAAATTTACTTGGTAAAGAAGGTCAAGGATTTAAAATCGCGATGAAAACACTTGATGGTGGACGTATAGGTATAGCTGCCCAAGCAGTAGGTATTGCTCAAGGAGCAATCGATGAAGCAATTGCTTATGTTAAACAAAGAAAACAATTCAATAAGTTTATCTCCCAATTTCAAAATACCCAGTTTCAACTTGCCAGTATGCAAACGGAAACTGATGCAGCAAGACTTCTAACCTACCGAGCAGCCAATTATAAAGATCATCAACTAAATTTCAATAAAGAAGCAGCAATGGCTAAATTATTTGCTTCCGAAACCGCAATGAATGTAACTACTAAAGCCGTACAATTATTTGGTGGTTATGGTTATACTCGTGAATATCCAGTGGAAAGAATGATGCGAGATGCAAAAATTACAGAAATCTACGAAGGCACATCCGAAGTCCAAAAAATGGTAATAAGTGCTAATATACTATAGGAGGAGCAAAATGAATATAGTAGTTTTAGTAAAACAAGTACCCGATACTACTGAAATGAGTATTGATAAAGAAACAGGTACATTAATTAGAACCGGAGTACCAACTATCACCAATCCTGATGACTTAGCGGGAATTGAAGAAGCATTAAAGATTAAAGACCAAATAGGAGCTAAAGTAACCGCCATAACCATGGGACCAACACAATCTGAAGAAATGCTTAGAGAGTTACTAGCACGAGGTGTTGATGAGGTTATTCTACTAACTGATAAGCGTTTTGCCGGTAGTGATACTTGGGCAACATCTAATGTATTAAGTAAAGCCATTAGTAAGTTAGAATATGATTTAATCATATCAGGTAGACAAGCAATCGATGGTGATACTGCTCAAGTTGGTCCACAAGTAGCTGAAAAATTAGGTATTCCGCAAATAACTTATGTTAATGAAATTAAGGAAATTAATGAGAATAAAATTATCGTAAAAAAAGCCTTAGAGAATCATGATGAAATAATTGAAGCTCAATTACCTTGTTTAATCACCACTCTAAGTGGTATGAATAAACCACGATACATGACATGTAATGGTATTTGGGAATGTTTTGATAAAGAAATAATTAAATGGGGTCAAGACGATTTAGGTATCGAAGAAGACAAGGTTGGTTTAAAATCTTCCCCTACTAAAGTACGAAAAACTTTTACAAAAGAAGTATTAACACAAGGAAATATTTATGAAGGTACTAATCAAGAAGCAGTCCAACTAGTCCTCAATTATTTACAAAAAGAAAAATTTATTAGTTAGGGGGATTATTAATGAGCATTAATGATTATAAAGATATATATGTGTTTATCGAATTAAGAGAAAATAATATAAATGAAGTCAGTTTTGAGTTATTAGGTGAAAGCAATAGACTAGCCCAACAAGTAAAAGATTATGAGGTCATTGCCGTTTTATTAGGTCATAATGTTAAACCTTTATGTCAAGAGTTAATTGAATATGGAGCGGATAAAGTTATCGTTTGTGAGCATCCTTTATTAAAAGAATACTCAACCGAAGCTTATACACTAGTTCTAACAAATGTGATTAATCAATTTAAACCAGATATTTTCCTTATCGGAGCGACTACATTAGGTAGAGATTTAGCACCAAGAATAGCTGCTCGTTGTAATACTGGACTAACTGCTGACGCCACCCATTTAGAGTTTGACAAAGAAAGTTCTACTCAACTTCTTCTTGTTACTCGACCAGCCTTTGGTGGAAATCTTTTTGCGACAATCGTATGTGAAAACAATCGACCTCAGATGGCTACCATAAGACCAAAAGTCCTTATACCTCTAGTTCCTAATTCAAATAGAAAAGGCGAAATAATCGACTTCAATGTTAACTTAATGTCTAATGATATTCATACGAAAATCATTGATATAATAGAAAAGAAAAATACTGGTATTGATATTACTAAAGCTGATATCATCATTTCCGGTGGCCGTGGAGTAGCCAAAAATTTTGCCTTGCTTAAAGAAATTGCCCAAGAATTAGGAGCAGCAGTAGGAGCATCTAGAGCTGTAGTTGATGAAGGATATGCTCCTAAAGAAATCCAAGTTGGACAAACTGGAAAAACCGTTAGACCAAAACTATATATAGCTTGCGGTATTTCAGGCGCTGTTCAACATTTAGCGGGTATGGATAAATCAGACTATATTATCGCTATCAATAAAGATAAGGAAGCTCCAATTTTAAAAATCGCAAATCTAGGTATTGTTGGTGATGCTTTAGAAATACTACCAATTTTAAAAGATGAAATTATAAAACTTAAGAAAGCATAACCAGTTATGATAAACCTCCTATATATTAAAAAACTGTAAACTAATTTCTAGTTTACAGTTTTTTATTAGAACAATTTCTTTTTTAATTCCATATATTCATCTTCATTAATTACCTTAGCATCTAATAATTCTTTTAACTTAATTAGATAATTAAGGTTGTTGTAATTTTCAACTGAAATTTCACTTTCTTTAGATATGGTTAAAAATATTGATCCAAGAATCGAAAAACAAACAAATCCCATAACACTAGCTACATTTTTATATTTTGTTTCTCCAGCTAATACTCTAGCGTTTAATACTATAGTTATTATAGATAATGTAAGTGCTATGATAGAAAAAGAAAGATAAAGTATTCCCTCAAAATCAATGCCAATATCTAAGATAACTAGTACTATTAAACCAATAGAACCAATGATCTCAAACACACAAGTTATAATATTGAGAATAGCCCCAGTTACTCCAAAAGCATCCAATGATTTTTTCATTTTCATCACCCCTTCTATTCTATTTATTTATAAAATAACTTTTATTAACAATATTGTCAAAAACATTTAGTTTAATGATTATAGGAAATATCATATTCAGTTATTTTTCTTATATTACAATCCCGAAAAATATTATTAACTAAGGTTTCCAGTAAATAATATTTATTATTAATATCACTTTCTAAAATTATTTTTTCTAATAATTCACCATAATAAGTATCATGTTGTTTCAAATCACTAACTAAGTGTTTATTAGAAACCATAAACCATTTATGATAATCATATAAAACATTAATACCTGTAATAGCTAATTCATTAATTAATAAAATAGCTCCAGTTACATTACTTGATTCTATTAAACCCTTTATAGTCTGTAATTCTGTCGATAATTCAATTACCATAAGTTCTTTTTCAAAATTTGTTAAAGCTTTAGGCTCAGTAAGGACCTTTTTAGCTTTTTTGATATAAAGAGTAATGATTCCTGTCCTATCAAATAAAATATTTCCGATATTAGCAATCCCTTTATTACGTGTTGGCTTCATTACTTTTTCCTTAAACTCCTCTAAAGTTCGCCAAATTATCTGCACAGGATAATCATCATGATAAAATAATGAAGTACAATTTCCTTTGGTATTAGTAATGACATATAAATCTATATCACTATATTTATGATAATTACCTAAGGCATATGAACCATGTAATATAATACCTAAAATATCATTATCAGAACACAAATTATTAACTACATTACTTAAAACATTTTCCCAACTCTTACTCATTATAAACACCTTTCATAAATCTCAGTCTCGTTTATAAATCTTCACGAAAAATAACCACCAAGTATAATGGTGGTATCATAATATCTTAATTAAAGCATCCTCAACTTCTTGTATAATTTTCTTATGTTTCCAGTTTACTAGTTCATATAAAGGATATCGTTTATTTAAATATTCCAATAAGTAAAATCCAATTAAGTAACCTAATCGAGTCGGAAGACCATTTATATAACTATTGTCACCTATAAAATATTTTTTCTTAAGTTTATAATCTTCATTATCTAAGTTATAAATAATCTCATTTTTAATTTTTTTAAATTGATTTAAATAATCCTTAATCCTGTCTTGAGAT
>DATCKO010000025.1:0-12766 GCA_036562215.1 Haloplasmataceae bacterium
TTTTAATACATAATACTTGTTTACATCCCTTTATTTTTCATATATTAGGAAATATACCACTTAAGGATCAAAAAAGCTTTTCCAACAAGAAAAGCCTTTTTACTTTTTCAAAATACCGTTTTTATCAAATCTTTTTCTTAAAGCAATTTCGGTTAAAGGAATCATTAATAAGAAAGCAATTGATTCTAAAACAATTAAAATTATCATAAGTATTTCATATATTTCTAAAGTTTTTAAGGCAATAACTAAAGGAAAAGCAACTAATGCAGTAATTATTCCTGTTATTAACCAAACTTTACCCGAATATTGGTGAGCATAATCCCATGTTTCCTGATTTTTCATGGACATAGTGGTTCGATAGCCTAATATATAATTAACTTTTTTGGGTGGTTTAAAAATAAATAATAATCCACAAACAATCATAACAACAGAAAAAAGTGAGGTTAAAGCTAAGACAATTTCATACATCCTAATCACCTCCAATACTATCTTATATATATATATATTATCATTTTGTTAATGATATGTAAATAATCTATTATTATTATATGAATAAATGCAAGAAAAGGCATTCCTATTTTCTAGAAATGCCTTCTTTTTATGGCTCTATAATTCTCAGTATATATTCTTGATAATGTTGAAAAGTATCAAAGTTTTATACATTTCAAACTACGTATTCTTATATGTAATGGTACTGGAATAATCGAAAAAGGATTAAGCAATTCAGCTTAACCCTCAATCAAATTACACTTTATCAGATTCAGATTATTGGGAATATTTATTACCCACACTACTTGACAAAGAACCGGAAAAACCAAAAAACCTATAAAGAGACATTACTGTTCTTTATAGGTTTTATATTTATTTATTCAGTAATAGAATAATCCATAGCTTCATATCGTTTATACATCGCATATCGACGTTTTGCTTCTTTTATATTAGCATCTAATAACTCTTGTGCTAAATCAGCATTAATAGAATGTAATTGAGCATATCTTGTCTCATTCATTAAGAATTGATGATATTTATCCCAATTTGGTTCTTTACAATCAAGTCGGAATGGATTTTGTCCTTGTTCAGCTAAACGAGGATCAAATCTAAAGATTGGCCAATAGCCACATTCTGTAGCTAACGCTGATTGTTGTTGTGAATTAGCTAAGCCACCCTTAATACCATGAGAAATACATGGAGAGTAAGCGATTACGATAGATGGACCTGGATAACTTTCTGCTTCAGCAAGTGCCTTTAATAATTGAGCTTGAGAATATCCTGATGAAACAGTTGCTACGTATACATGACCATAACTCATGGCAATTGCAGCTAAGTCTTTCTTCTTACCTGGCTTACCAGCAGCGGTAAATTTTGCTATAGAACCAGTTTGAGAAGATTTAGATGATTGACCACCAGTATTAGAATATACTTCGGTATCAAGAACTAAAATATTGACATCTTCATTATTCGCAATAACATGGTCTAAACCACCAAAACCAATATCATATGCCCAGCCATCTCCACCAAAGATCCATTGTGAACGTTTTACAATGTGGTCTTTAAGCTCAAGTATAGCTTTCACATCTTGGTTATTACTTGCCTCAATAGCTTTAATTAAATCTTTTTCGATTTCTCTTGTAACAATACCAGAATTACGGTTTTCCATCCATTTTGTAAACAATGCTTTTAAGTTATCATCAACTTTATCGATATTCTCTGCCATGATATTTTGGATGCGGTCACGCATTGTTTCACTAGCAATACGCATACCAAAACCAAATTCCGCATTATCTTCAAATAGGGAGTTAGCCCATGCTGGTCCTCGACCTTCGATATTAGTCGTATACGGAGTTGAAGGATATGAACCACCATAAATTGATGAACATCCTGTAGCATTAGCAATAACCATTCTGTCACCAAATAATTGCGTTACTAATTTAATATATGGTGTTTCACCACAACCTGGACATGCACCATGGAATTCAAATAATGGTTGAGCAAATTGTGAACCTTTAACGGTGTTTTTAGCCATTAAATTATCTTTATAAGTAACATGATTGAATAAGTAATCAGCATTGATAGCTTCATTACGTTCAACTTGTTCACCAATTGGTACCATTTCTAGGGCTTTTAGACCTTTCTTACCTGGACAAGCATTGACACAAACTTCACAACCTGTACAATCAAGTGGTGAAACTTGTATACGGTATTCTAAACCTTCTAAACCTTTTCCATTTGGTTTTAAGGTAACTAATCCTTCTGGTGCCTTATTTTTCTCTTCTTCTGTTAATAAGAATGGACGAATAACAGCATGTGGACAAACAAATGAACATTGATTACATTGGATACAATTTTCTTCAATCCATCTAGGTACAAAATTAGCAATGGCTCGTTTTTCATATTTGGATGCTCCATTAATCATTGTACCATCAACATAATTAGTAAATGCTGATACTGGTAAATCATTACCATTAATATGATTAATAGGTTCGGCAATATTTTTAACAAAGTCTGGACGTTCTTTTTCCACTTCGCGTTCTTCATCTTTTAAATCTTTCCACTTAGGGTCAACCTTAACTTCAGTTAAACCTTCATATCCTACTTCGATAGCACGCCAGTTTAGTTGAACAACTTTTTCACCTTTACGGGCATAAGTCTTTTCAACATATTTCTTCATTAATTCTTCAGCTTTAGCAAATGGAATGATTTGTTCATTCAATTTGAAGAATGCTGATTGTAAGATAGTATTTGTTCTATTTCCTAGACCTATTTCTCTAGCTAGAGTAATAGCATCGATAATATAGAATTTAGCTTCTCTTTCTGCTAAGATTTTCTTAATTCTATTTGGCATCTTTTCTACTATTTCTTCAGCATTATAAATAGTATTTAATAAGAAAGTTCCACCTTTCTTAAGTCCTGATAACATATCATATTTTTCCAAATAAGAATCAAGAGAACAAGATACAAATGATGGTTTAGTAACTAAATATGTAGAACGAATTGGATTCTTACCAAAACGTAAATGAGAACGAGTAACACCACCGGACTTTTTAGAGTCATATGCAAAATAAGCTTGAACATAAAAGTCAGTATTGTCACCAATGATTTTAATAGTATTCTTATTAGCACCAACAGTACCATCACTACCTAATCCAAAGAATAAGGCTTCAGTAGTATCTTTATCAGAAACATCTATTGATTCATCTATTGGTAAAGATAAATGAGTAACATCATCATTAATACCTATTGTAAAATTATCATGACCTTGTTTTGCTAGATGTTCATATACAGCTACGATTTGTGCTGGTGTAGTGTCTTTAGATGATAAACCATAGCGGCCACCAATAATAAATGGTGTTTTTTCTTTGCCATAGAAGATAGCTTTAACATCTAAGTATAATGGTTCTCCTACAGCACCAGGTTCTTTTGTTCTATCTAATACCGCGATTCTTTCTACTGTATTAGGTAAAACAGCAAAGAAATATTTACTTGAGAATGGACGGTATAAGTGAACACGAATCAAACCAACTTTTTTACCTTGAGCATTCAAGTAATCTACTACTTCTTCAATAGTCTCAGTTACTGAACCCATAGCTACGATAACATCAGTGGCATCTTTTGCACCATAGTAGACAAATGGTTTATATTCTCGACCAGTGACTTGTGAGATTTCCTTCATGTAGTCATTAACAATATCTGGTACAGCTTCATAAAATTTATTTTGTGCTTCCCGACCTTGGAAATAGACATCATCATTTTGTGCTGAACCACGAGTTACAGGTCGTGCTGGATTTAAAGCATTATTACGGAAGTTTTGCACTGCTTCGCGGTCTAATAATCTATCAAAAACGGCATAATCCATTACTTCAATCTTTTGAATTTCATGAGATGTACGGAATCCATCAAAGAAATGAACAAAAGGAACACGAGATTTAATTGCTGAAAGGTGAGCAACTCCAGCTAAATCCATAACTTGTTGTACAGAGGATGTTGCTAAAAAAGCAAATCCTGTTTGCCGTGCTGCCATAACATCTTGATGGTCACCATAAATTGATAAGGCTTGTGCTGCAATGCTTCTAGCAGCTACATGTATTACTCCTGGTAATAATTCACCAGCTATTTTATACATATTAGGAATCTTTAATAATAAACCTTGAGATGCAGTAAATGTTGTTGTCAAAGCTCCTGATTGTAGTGATCCATGAACTGTACCTGCAGCACCAGCTTCCGATTGCATTTCGACGACTTTTACTGGCATGTTAAAAAGGTTTTTCTTACCTTGTGATGCCCATAAATCTATAAATTCAGCCATTGGAGAAGATGGCGTTATAGGATAAATTCCTGCTACTTCTGTAAAGGCATAGGCACAATAAGCTGCTGCTTGATTTCCATCCATTGATTGATAATTTTTTGCCATAATTACTTCCTCCTTAATTTAAGTTTTTTACCAATGTTAATTATACACCATATAAATTTTACTTACAATAAAACAAACTTAATAATTTATTATTCTCATTATATCCTTTATTTTATAACTCTATACAATACAAAAGGGCTTACGCCCTTTCATATTATTTAATCGGAAATACTTCTCTTTGATGATAATGAGTATGCAATAATTCATGAGCTTTTTCACTATTTGGTTTACCCAAGAACTCTTTATATAGTGTTTGCAATTCTTGATTTTGATGACTCTTACGAACTTTCTTACTCTTATCTTCTTGATATAGAACATTAGCTCTAAGTTTTAAGACATCAACACCAGAATTTCTAGCATTTGCTTTAACATATGGTTGACCACCACCATTGATGCAACCACCTAAACAACCCATGATTTCAACAAAGTGATATTCTTTCTCTCCACTCTTAATTAATTCCATTAATTTCTTCGCATTAGCTCCACCATGAGCAACTGCTACTCTAATCTTGTTACCAGCGATTTCAACTTCTGCTTCTTTTACTCCTTCAAATCCACGTACATCTTGATATTCAAAGTTATCTAAATCTTTATTAGTTAGAACATCTGCTACTGTTCTTAAAGCAGCTTCCATAACTCCACCGGTAGCACCAAAGATAACTCCTGCTCCACTATATTCTCCTAATGGATGGTCAAAGTCTTCATCTGGTAATTCATGGAAATTAATACCTTTTTCACGTATCATGACACCAATTTCTCTAGTGGTTAATACAGCATCGACATCTTTAACACCATTATGCATCATTTCTTCACGATCCATTTCGAACTTCTTAGCTGTACAAGGCATTACAGATACAACAAAGATGTCTTTTGGATCAAGATTCATTTTCTTAGCATAATAAGTTTTTAAGATAGCACCAAACATTTGATGTGGAGATTTACATGTTGATAGATTTGGTAATAATTCTGGATAATATTGCTCAATTAAGCGAATCCATCCCGGTGAACATGAAGTAAGAAGTGGTAAAGTACCGCCATTTTGGATTCTATCTAATAACTCATATCCTTCTTCCATAATCGTTAAGTCAGCAGCAAAGTTCGTATCAAATACTTTATCTCCACCTAATCTTCTAATAGCTGCTACCATTTTACCAGTACAAGGTGTACCAATAGGTAAACCAAATTCTTCACCAATTGCTGCTCTAACAGCTGGTGCAGTTTGGAAAACAACATGTTTAGTTGGATCATTAATCGCATCCCAAACTAAATCTATATGACTCTTTTCTTTTAATGCACCTACTGGACAAACATTAATACATTGACCACAGTTAATACAACCAGCATCTTCTAATTCATACTCAAATCCTGTACCAACAGTAGCACCAAAACCACGGTTAATATATGTTAAAACTGACATTCCAGCTAATTTTTGACAAGCAGAGATACAACGACCACATAAGATACATTTTGATTGATCACGAACTATGGAATGTGAAGAATCATCATAATGAGTAGTTCTCTTTTCGAAAGAATCATAATAGATATCCTTGATATGGAAACGTTCAGCTAAATCTTGTAGTTCACATTTGCCATTACGAACACAAATTAAGCATTCACGATTATGATTAGCAAGTAGTAACTCTAGAGTTGATTTACGTGCTTCTTGAACACGTTTAGTATTAGTCTTAATCTTCATTCCATCTCTAACTTTTAGAACACAGGAAGCTTGTAAACTTCTTGCTCCCTCAACTTCAACAATACACATACGGCATGCGCCTGTCTCATTAAGGTCTTTCAAAAAACAGAGTGTTGGAATTTCGATATTTGCTTCTTTACAAGCATCAAGGACTGTATAATTGCTAGGAACTTCATACACATTTCCATCTATTGTTATTTTAGCCTTCATTTTAACCTCCCTATTTTCTGATGATTGCACTTATTTTTGGTGGACATTTTTCAATACATGTACCACATTTAATACATAATTCTTGATCTATAACATATTGACGACGATTATTCTTAAGTTCTTTACCAATAGGTTTTATGCAATCTTGTGGACAATTCTTCGCACAAGTACCACAACCGATACATTTATCAGTTATAAAGTATTGTAGTAAGTCTTTACATACACCAGCTGGACATCTTTTATCTACAACATGTGCGATATACTCATCTTTAAAGAATCTTAATGTAGAGATAACTGGATTAGGTGCAGTTTGACCTAAATTACATAAGGAATTATCTTTTATATAATTAGCTAAGTTCTCCAAACGATCGATATCTTCTAGTGTTCCTTTACCTTTACAAATCTTATCCAAAATCTCTTTTAAGCGTTTTGTTCCTTCACGGCATGGTGTACATTTTCCACATGATTCATCACAAGTAAAGTCAAGGAAGAAACGAGCAATATCAACCATACATGTAGTTTCATCCATAACAATCATACCGCCAGAACCCATCATAGAACCTAATTTAACTAAAGTATCATAACTTATTGGTGTATCTAGATGGTCAGCAGTTAAACATCCACCTGAAGGTCCACCAGTTTGAACGGCTTTAAAGGCTTTACCATTTGGGCATCCTCCACCAATGTCATATATAACTTGGCGAAGAGTTGTTCCCATAGGAATTTCAACTAAACCAGTATTTTTGATTTTTCCACCTAAGGCAAATACTTTAGTACCCTTAGAGTCTTCAGTACCAATTTGTGAGAACCACTCGCTACCCTTTAAAATAATAGTTGGGATATTAGCAAAGGTTTCAACGTTATTAATCAATGTTGATTTACCCCAGATACCTTTTTCAGCTGGGAATGGTGGCTTCGTTCTAGGCATACCTCTTTTACCTTCAATAGATTCTATTAAAGCAGTTTCCTCACCACAAACAAAGGCTCCAGCTCCAAGACGAATTTCAATATCAAAATTGAAACCAGTACCTAAAATATTTTCACCTAATAAACCATATTCACGAGCTTGATTAATTGCGATTTCTAATCGTTTAACCGCAATTGGGTACTCAGCTCTAATATAGATATAACCTTTTTGAGCACCTATAGCATAGCCAGCAATAGCCATTGCTTCTAGTACAGAATGAGGTGTACCTTCAAGAATCGAACGATCCATGAAAGCACCTGGATCCCCTTCATCAGCATTACAGCAGACATATTTCATATCATCTTTATATCCAGCTGCAATCTCCCATTTTAAACCAGTTGGAAATCCTGCTCCACCACGGCCACGTAAACCTGAACGTTTTATTTCATCAATAACTTCTTGTGGTTTCATACTAGTAAGTACTTTAGTAAGAGCTTTATATCCATCTAAAGCAATGTATTCATCTATATTTTCTGGGTCAATAATACCGCAATTAGCTAAAGCAATTCGTTTTTGTTTAGCATAAAAGTCTACTTCATTAACAGATTTTACTCTATCATCTTCAATAGCTTCGTAATATAATAAATCTTTTACAATACGACCTTTATATAAATGTTCTTGAACGATTCTCTTCGCATCTTCGACATGAACATGAGAATAAAATGTTCCTTCAGGATATACGACGACGATTGGTCCAGCTTCACATAAACCAAAACATCCAGTCATAATAACTTTTACTTCATTGTCAAGTCCAAGGGCTTTTAATTCCTTTTCCATCTCTTGTTTGATTTCTACTGATTTTCCTGATGTACATCCAGTTCCACCACAGATTAATACATGCGCACGATAAAATTGCATCAATATCCCTCCCTACTCATTTTCGACGCTACTTATGGTATATTCTTTGATAACGCGATTATTAACGATATGTTCTACGACAACTTGGCGTGATTTTTCTTTTGTCATATTAACATAAGTATACTTTTTGTCACCTATATAAACGTCAAACATAGGCTCTAAACGGCATAAACCAATACAACCAGTTTGGACGATTTGAACATTATTTAAACCTCTTTTTTCGACTTCATCGATAATTGCAGTCAAACACTCTCTAGCACCGGCTGATATTCCACATGTTCCCATGCCCACAACAATACGGATATCATCATTATGTTCACGAACTTGCATTCTCTTAAGTGTTTCTTCACGAATCTTTTCTAAATCAGCTAACGTTTTTTTCACTTTGAACCCTCCTAATATTTTGATAAGATATCTGGAATTTGGTCAGGTGTTAATCTACCATAAACTTCATCATCAATCATCATAACTGGAGCTAAACCACATGCTCCTAAGCAACGGGTAGCTGTTAAGGTAAATTTACCATCTTTCGTTGTTTGTTCTGTTTTAATACCTAATTCTTTTTGAAGTTCATCTAAGATAGCTTGCGCTCCCTTAACATAACATGCTGTTCCTAAGCACACACCAATGAGATGATCTCCTACAGGTTCGGTGGAGAAACGTGAGTAAAATGTCACAACTCCGTAGATTTCTGCTACTGAAACATTCATCTCTTTAGAAATGAATTTTTGCACTTCTAGTGGTATGCAGCCAAAGATATCTTGTGCTTTGTGTAAAACTGGCATAAGACCACTAGTTTCACTACGATTATCGTCAATGAATTTTTTTAATAAGTCAAACTTTTCTTGTGATAAATCTAATTTTGACATATTGACCTCCCATTATTTTTTTACTATCTATTTTAAAGACTTATTAATAATCTTTAAGTCCTTTCTTAACAAACTAATAACATTGATATTGTTAATTTCTACATCTTGTAAGATTTCCTTAATCTCTTGAGTATTTAAAATATACTCATCTTTTGGTGATTTTAACTTAATAATATAATCAATTTGGGGTGCGATCATAATCAAACTGATGATTGTTTCTGCCATATCACCAACTGGCAAACAATCAATATGATGTTTATTAAATACTGCTTCAACAATCGTTCCTTGATTAATAATTGAATTAATTTCAAAATGACCATTCGTTTTTAAAACATTTTGTTCTAACATTGGGATCCCTAAACCTACCTTACGGGTTAAGCGTGAAGTGAAGAATGGATCCCTAACTTTTTGTAATTCTTCTTCCGTCATTCCTTTACCATTATCCTTAATGGTTAGCTCATATGTATCATCTGTTACTATAAATTCTATTTCAATTAAAGTAGTTTGAGCATTTATCGAATTCATCGCAATATCTAGGACATGTAATGATATATCTCTCATGATTTATCACCAAAATAGTCAAAAAAAGCATTAAGTGATTTTTCTGGTAATATAATTTTATTAATTCTTTCAGAAATATGCCCTAGAAAATGAGCATCAGAATTACGAATAATGCGATAATAATTTAAATCTTTTAGTTCTTCATTATTAGCTACTTCAATACCAGCGATAGGTAAATCTTTTGGGATAAAGCCCAATATTGTAAGAATACTGTTATTAAAGCGATTGACATGAGCAGGTATAACAATACCACCTTTTTCTCTTGTTAAATTAATTATCTCATCAATCTTTAAATTCACTGAATTTAATAAGGCTTTATCTTTTATAGCGATGATTTCATCATCTTCATTAAAAATTAATTGCTTACCCCAAAGAGTTTCATCATTTTTAATATTTGGTAAATAATCATCAACTATTTTCGCAAACTGCATTAATTCAGATACAGTCTTAAAATAACACAACAAATGAATACCTTCAAAAGACTCTACCTCAATGCCTGGTATAACTAAAAGATTAGTATTCTTAGCTACTTCTATGGTTACTTCCACATTCAAGGCACTATTATGGTCCGTAATGGCGATGATATCTAAACCTTTAATGATGGCCATATTGACTATATTATTGGGCGACATATCATCTTCACAACATGGAGAAAGACCTGTATGAATATGTAAATCATAGAAACACTCAATCATAACTTAACAACTTCTTAATAACTTCCACACTATTTAAGTATGTTTTAAGTAAGTTAATACCTTCGCTATTAGCCTTTTTTATGGTATCGTCATCAAGTGGAGCGTTTTCACAAATAATGACACAGGATAACTCTAATAGTGATGCTATCGCAATAACATTTGGATGAGTTAAAACTGTACACCATAAATTACCCCTACTAGCATGATTCATAACCCAACTTAATAAATCACCACAATAAAGTCCCGTTATTTCTTTATCATTTAAATTATCTGAAACTAGTTCAAATGCATTGTCTTGTAAGAGCTGTGATATTCTCATAGTCTTACTCCTTTCGTAAAATATGGCAATCATTTAGGGATTTTAAACCATTAACGATATCTTCAGCTAAAGCACGACATGATGGTGAACCACAAGCACAACAATCAATATTAGGTAATTTAGCTAAGATTTCATTAATCTGTGTCATTTTTAGGAGTGATTGATTGATATCTGCACCTAATTTATAAGTGATGATTGGGTTAATTTCTTCGGTAAAGAAGAAATCTTGATCATCAAGAATACTACCGTAATTTTCATTGAAAACTTTATTTATAACTTGTTTAGATATTTCGGAAATATTCCATTTTGCTACAAAAGGATTTATGACTGTAAAGTTACCACCAATACAACCACCGATACAAGAATAAGCTTCAATCAACTTAACATTTGGTATACGATTTAAATAAAGATAATGTAATACTTCATCTACTTGTCCAATACTATCAACTGCTAGTATTGCTTTATCTTTATTAAATTTTTGATAAGCACCAACTGTTGCAAATCTAATACCCATTTTACTAATGTTTATTGAGGTATCAGATTTTTCTACATTTCTTCTAAAGATATCATTATATAAAAATAGATGATTAATAGCTGTTTTTTTAGTACTCAATCGGTCTTTAATTGTTGCATAATTAGAAAAGCATTCACTAATATAACTAATTCCAATTTGATCTTCATCCACTTGGTATTTTTCGCTAAAGATCCTCCGGGCAATTTTCGCTCCAATCTCAAAAGGATAATCAAATGGCAATAAATTATCGATAAGAGAAGGATATTTTAATTGAATGAGTCTTACTACACTAGGACATGAAGATAAAATATAGGTTTTATTCTCTCGACTAACATGTTTAATGACCCGCTCATGTAATAACTCCATTACATAAGATAAATCAAAAATCTCATCAAATCCATAGTTATAGAGGGTATTATATGCACCTTGTAACTCTTCTATATTATTAAACATACCAAAGATAGCAAGAGGTAATATCGCAACATTGATATGATGTTTATCAAAATTGGCAAAACTATCACTTGTTACCCGATAAGCATTCTTATGACAACTAGTTATACAATTACCACAATAAATGCATTTTTCTTGAATAAGATTGGCTCGATTATTAATAATCCGTATTGCTTCTGTTGGACAAGTTCGCATACAACGAGTACAGCCAATACAACGTTCTTCATGGATATCAATTAAATGTTTCATTTTTTATCACCCATGATAAATAAACTATGGTTCCATCAGGACTTGATTTAATATCAAAAAAGTCACTATTTTTTTTCATGTTTGGCAATCCCATACCAGCACCAAATCCCATTTCTCGTGCATAAGCATCGGCAGTTGAATAACCTTCTGATAAAGCAAGCTCAATATCGGCAATCCCTGGTCCACAATCTTCTGATATTAATACTACTGACTCTTGATCAATTTCTAGTTTTAATTTTCCGCCATTAGAATGAATAACAAGATTCATTTCCGCTTCATAAGATGAAATCACTATTTTTCGAATGAGTCGAAAAGGAAGACCAACTTGTGTTAATATTTTTTTAATCTCGCTTGATGCAATACCAGCATTCTGATAATCATTGTGATATACTGGAAAATCAAAATTAATCTTCATTATGTCACCTAGATTTTTAAGGCCTTAATTCCTGCTTGATATAAGATCCCACTTACTTCAAAGATGGTTAAATTGGTATTGATCAAAGTCATATTACTATTTCGAGCAATATCAATCATTTTATTATTAATCTTTTTACCACGAGCAAAAATAATGCAATCGATATCTAACATTTCTGCTGTTCTTAAGGCTTGATCATTAATTAATCCTGTAATTAATAAGCAATTTTCTTCATTGACAAAAGCCAAGCAATCGCTCATTAAATCACAGGCAAAAGCTTTATAATACTCTTTATCTTGATATTCTTTTGCATATGTAATTACTTTACCTTCAATTAATTCAACTATCTTATCTATCTTCATTATATCACTTCTTGTGAAAAAATTCCCAATCATATTAATTATATTACAAATTTAAATAAAATCAACAGTTTTTAAGAATTTAGTAAAAAAAAAGAGGTAGCTTAACTAACTCTTTTTATCTAAATATACTTTAATTTTATTGAGTAAAAGAACACTATTTTCATTTAAACTTTGTAATACATAAGGATTTTCT
>DATCKO010000026.1:0-6671 GCA_036562215.1 Haloplasmataceae bacterium
AAATTAAATAAGAATTACTTGCATAGTTTATAAATATTGGGTATAATAATTGATAATTGCATATCAATATCGATGATAAAGAAGAGTAACAACTTAAGTTTGTTTTAGAGAATGGAGTCATGGCTGTAAGCTCCTACAAAATGGGTTGTGAAAGACACTTTGGAGATATTTCTTATTAAGTTGGCTTAATAGGCAACTAAGGTGGTACCGCGCAAATTGCGTCCTTAGATTAATCTAGGGATTTTTTTATTATAAAGGAGATGATAATATGATTCAATCAGCTAAAGGTACATATGATATTTTACCTGATGATGTTTATAAGTGGCATTACTTAGAAGATATCATTAGAAGAATTTGTGCTTTATATAATTATCAAGAAATTCGAACGCCGATATTTGAAAGTACCGATTTATTTGTTCGTGGTGTGGGTGAAAGTACTGATATCGTAACTAAAGAGATGTATACTTTTCTTGATAAAGGCGGACGTTCTATAACCTTACGACCTGAAGGTACAGCAGGAGTAGTTAGAGCATATGTGGAACATAAATTATATGTTGAGCCTAATAAACTAACGAAGATGTATTATATTGGGCCAATGTTTCGCTATGAAAGAATGCAAAAAGGAAGATATCGTCAATTACATCAATTTGGTGTAGAAGCATTAGGTGCTAGTGATCCCGCTATTGATGCTGAAGTAATAGCACTTTCAGTCAATATCTTTAAGCAATTAGGTTTAAAAGAAGTAAAAGTAGCAATTAACACTTTAGGTGATAAAGCAAGTCGCGAAAACTATCGTAATGCTTTAATTAATTACTTAAGACCATACATCAATGAGTTATGCGATGATTGTAAAAAGCGTTTCGAACTTAATCCATTGAGAGTACTAGATTGTAAGGCTGACCAAAATCACCCAGTAATCAAGAATGCTCCGAAAATGATTGACTATTTAAATACTGAATCAAAAGAATTTTTTTATCAAGTATTACATTACTTAGATGAATTTAAAATTAAATATGAAATCGATAGTAATCTGGTTCGTGGATTAGATTATTATAATCATACAGTCTTTGAAATAATTAGTAATGTTGAAGGTTTTGGAGCTCAATCAGCACTTGGTGGTGGTGGTAGATATAATAATCTTGTTGAAGAAATAGGAGGACCAGATGTACCAGGTGTGGGATTTGCTTTTGGAATGGACCGTTTAATTTTAGCTCTTGAAGCAGAAAATATTAATATACCTAATCAAAATGACATTGATGTTTTTATTGTATCAATGTCTGAAGAAAATCATAAATATGCCACAGTTTTGTTAGAATTACTACGTAACAATAATATTAAGTGTGAAAGAGACTACTTTAATCGAAAAGTTAAAGCGCAATTTAAACAAGCTGATAAATTTAATGCTAAATATACCATCATCTTAGGTGATGATGAACTAAAGCAAAACCTTGTAAGTGTCAAGAATATGAGAACAGAAGAACAAGAATTTATTAAACTAGATAATCTTATAGAAGAAATGAAAAAGAGGTTGGTGAAATATCATGAATAGAACCCATAATAACAATGAATTAAGAATAAATCATGTTAATCAAATTGTCGAATTAAAGGGTTGGGTAGCAAAAACCCGTAATTTAGGTGGACTTATTTTTATTGATTTACGTGACCGATATGGTATTACCCAAATTGTCATCAATCCAAAAGAAGTTGATGAGAGAATATATGAATTAGCAGAAAAAGTCCGTAATGAATATGTATTATATGTTAAGGGTAAAGTAATCGAAAGAGAAAGTAAAAACCCCAATATTCCTACAGGTGATATTGAGGTTAAAGTAATGGAATTAGAAGTTATTTCTACTGCTGAAACGACTCCGATGATAATCCATGATGAAACCGATGCTTTAGAGGATACTAGATTAAAATATCGCTATCTAGACTTAAGAAGACCAAAAATGCAGAAAAATCTCATTGTGAGATCTAATGTGATGCGTATTATACGTAACTTTTTATGTGATTTAGATTTCATTGAAATTGAAACGCCAATTTTAACGAAATCAACACCAGAGGGAGCACGTGACTATTTAGTGCCATCACGGATCCATCAAGGTAAGTTTTATGCTTTACCACAATCACCACAAATCTTTAAGCAATTATGTATGGTAGCAGGACTCGAGAGATATTTTCAAATCGCACGTTGTTTTCGCGATGAGGATTTAAGAGCGGATAGACAACCAGAATTTACCCAAGTTGATATTGAAACTTCCTTTTTAACAAAAGAAGAGATTCAAGATATTATTGAAAAAATGTTTGTTAAGATAATGAAGGAAATTAAGGGTATTGATATTAAAACCCCATTTGATCGCTTAACCTATCATGAAGCGATGACAAGATACGGTTCTGATAAACCTGATAGACGTTATGGTTTAGAACTAGTAGAACTAAATGATGTTTTTGCGAATACCAGTTTTTCAGTATTTGCTCAAACGATAAAAAATAAGGGCTTTGTTAGAGCCATAAATGTCAAAGGTGGAGCAAGTATTTATTCTCGTAAAGACATAGACCGTCTAACTGATATAGCTAAGCAATACCAAGCTAAAGGTTTAGCTTTCTTAAAATATCAACAAAATATCTTTAGTGGTTCAATTAGTAAGTTTTTAACTGATGAAGAACAAAAAGCTTTAATTGATAAACTACAAATAGAAAATGAGGACTTGATTCTTTTTGTAGCTGATAATTTCACAATTAGCTGTGAAGCATTAGGAGCTATTAGAAAAGTAATCGCTAAAGAAAGACATTTGATAAACGAAAATGAATATAATTTCCTTTGGGTGGTTGATTGGCCATTATTTGAATATAGTGAAGAGGATAAGAGATTCTATGCTGCTCATCATCCATTTACTTCACCTACCACAGAGTCTTTACCATATTTAACGAGTGATCCTAGTCGGTGTTTGGCACAAGCTTATGATATTGTCTTAAATGGTTATGAAATAGGTGGCGGTTCTATTAGAATTCATCAAAGAGATGTTCAAAAGCAAATGTTTACCGTTTTAGGATTTACAGAAGAAGAAGCATATAAGCAATTTGGATTTTTACTTGATGCCTTTAGATATGGAACTCCTCCTCATGGCGGAATTGCTTTGGGATTAGATAGAATAATCATGATTTTAGTTAATACAGAAAACATTCGAGATGTCATTGCTTTTCCAAAGACAACATCAGGACAAGATTTAATGAGCGAAGCACCATCAGTTGTTGATATTAAGCAATTAGATGAGTTAAATATTAAAATTAAATAAAAAAATGCCCAACTAGCCGTAGAATTTCATTAACCCGCAATATGTGCAGGTGGAAGTTTCGACTTCATCTTTAGGATTCCTACTTTATAGGCATTCAACACCGTATGAAGTATGCCCAACTTCCTTATTAAAGGTGTTCGGATTATTCATAGTCTACGCACTAGTTCGGCATTTATATTATAACATAATAATCATTATTGTTCATTAATTATTATATTCGAAATCTTTTTAGCAATTCAGGTTAATTGCTTAACCTTGTAGCTTTATTATATCATTAGGTTCATATATAAGTAAACTAGAAATTTTTTGCATTTTTTATGGTTAAATCTATCAGTCTACATTCTTTTATGATATAATCAGACTGAGTTATAATCAAGGATGTGATGTATAATGCAGATTACTGACCAACGCTTAAATAAGATAATAAAGATACTATTAATAATCGCCTTATTTTTACTTTGTTTATATCTTCTAAGTCAGTTTAGTGGCTTATTAAACAGTATTATGGCAGCAATTAAAGCTATTTTAACACCTTTTTTAATTGCCTTTCTAATAAATTTTTTGATATATCCTCTAGTAATTTATGCTGAAGATAAAGGAATTAGACCAAGATGGCTAATAGTCACATTAATATATATCATTTTCTTTGGTATTATTGCGATTATCTTGTGGCAAGTTACACCACTAGTTATTGAGCAATTAAAAGACTTGGTCTTAATTAAAATACCAGAAATATATAATACCATTAATGAAATGGTCGGTAAATTAAATATTGATGATAGTCCAACACTACTTAATATCTTTAATCAAATTGAAAAAGGTATTCAAGATTACTTGACAAATGCCATTGTATCTGCTGGTACATCTGTTAGCAATATTGTTAGTTTTATTTTTACGATTGTTTTATCGCCAATTATTCTCTTTTACATGTTGAAAGACCATAATGAAATTAGTGAAGGAATATATAAAGTATTTCCTTCAAAATATAAAATGCATATTTCCGAATTAATGAAACGAACAAATGATACCTTAGGACTTTATATTCGTGGTCAAATAATTATCATGTTTGGTATCGGTGTTATTTCCACATTAGGTTATACTTTAATAGGGCTAGACAATGCCATATTGTTTGGGATAATTGTAGGTTTAACGAATATTATTCCATATATAGGGGCAACAATAGCTGCAGTTATTCCTATTACTTACTCTTTATTGACAGGTGATGTACCTTGGTATTACATTTTATTATTAAACATTGGGTTCCAATTTGTAGAAGGTAATATTTTACAACCAGTCATAATGAGCAAACAATTAGATATTCATCCATTATTAATATTAGCGGCAATTCTAGGCTTTGGTAGTTTATTTGGTGTCTTAGGAGTTATTGTTGCTGTACCATTAGCTGGATTAATAAAAGTGGGTATACTATATTATTATGAAGTTAAAGAAAAAAATGAATTAGGGGGATATGAAGTCTAGTATCAGGAGGACTTTAAATGAAAAAACCTTTATCGAAAAAACAGATGAACTATATCTTACTACAAATGGTTGCCATTACTTATGCTTGTGTCTTGTTATTAGCTGATGAGTATATAGGTAAAAATTTTATGATGCTAAAGATTGGTATATATGCCTTCTTATTCATTACAGTTGTTATATATGAGATTGTTATTCATATTTTATTTAAGAAGGCCCTAAAAAGACAACATAATAATGAGCAAAAAGAAAGCAATTTAAGTAATAATGAAAAGTTTCTGTGGTTTGAATTATTACTTCTATTAGATGTTTTAATAATTGTTACTTTAATACACTCAATAACAAGAATACATGTAGCAATACTATTAGTATCTGGATTTTTCTTATTTTACTGTATTTCCATGTTAATTAAACCCTACTTTGATATTAAAAATTCGAAATAGAGTCAGAAAACTTATACATCTGACTTTATTTCATTTGGAGTGATTATCATGAATCAGTTTAGTCGAAATTTATTGTCGATTGGTAAGGCTGGTCAAGAAATTTTAGCTCAATCTAGTGTGGCCATACTAGGTCTTGGTGGTGTCGGAAGTTATGCTTGTGAAGCTATTAGTCGAAGTGGTGTCGGTAAAATCATCTTAATCGATAAGGATAAAGTAGATATCACCAATATAAACCGTCAACTTCATGCTACATTAGATACCATTGGTCAATCTAAGGTTGAATTAATGGCGAAAAGAATATTAAGTATTAATACTCAATGTCAAATCGAAACACACGAAATATTTTTTGACTTTACAACTTACGAGGAGATCTTAAGTTCAAAGATTGATTTTTTCATAGATGCTAGTGATACCATAACTTATAAAATTTTACTTATAAAAGAATGTTTAAAAAGAAAGATTCCTTTTATTTCGGTAATGGGAACAGCAAATAAACTAGATCCGACATTATTTAGAATTGATGATATCCGCAATACATGTTATGATCCCATTGCGAAAGTCATACGTCTAAAATTACGAAAAGAGAAAATAACTGGATCCGTACCTGTTGTGTATTCACAAGAAAGACCTTTAAAATCAAAATACGAGGAATATGATGGTCCAACAAGTGAAATTACGCGAAAATCACAGTATCCTCCTGCATCAAATAGTTTTGTTCCACCAGTTGCTGGGTTTATCGCAGCAGGATATGCGATTCGTAATCTATTAAAAGATATTAATTTTGAAAGAGATGGTGAATCATGAAAAAAATTGTCATTGCAGGTGGTTGCTTTTGGGGAGTTGAAAGATATTACTCCTTATTAAAAGGAATCGAAAAAACGAAAGTAGGTTATGCTAATGGTAATATAGAGAATCCTACTTATCAAGAAGTAAAAACGGGTAAAACTAATTTTGTAGAAGCTGTTGAATTAACATATGATGAAAATGTGATCTCTTTAAACAAGATTTTAGAGCACCTATTTCGTTTTATCGACCCTACAAGCCTTAATCATCAAGGAGGGGATTTTGGTACCCAATACCGAACCGGCATATACTATGAGGATATAGAAGATAAAAAATTAGCAATAGAATTTATAAAAGCAATGCAAAAAAATTATCAAGAACCAATTGTAGTTGAAGTACTACCTTTACATAACTTCTATGATGCTGAAGAATATCATCAAAAATATTTGGAAAAGAACCCTTCCGGATATTGTCATGTAAATATCCATTTAATCAAACCAGAGGAGAAAAAGGAAGTCTAATGACTTCTTTTGGTTCTTTGTCAAGTAGTGTGGGTAATAAATATTCCCAATAATCTGAATCTGATAAAGTGTAATTTGATAGAGGGTTAAGCTGAATTGCTTAATCCTTTTTCTATTATTCCAGTACCATTACATATAAGAATACGTAGTTT
>DATCKO010000034.1:0-5483 GCA_036562215.1 Haloplasmataceae bacterium
TGACATATGTCAATTTTTATTATATAATTGTTTTACTAGTAAATTTGAGGTGTAGTATATGAAAAAAAATAAATTATTAATATTATTAATAAGTTTGATAAGCTTATTGTTTATTACTAGTTGTAATTCTAATAAAGTACTAAAAAAAGTTAAAGAAGTATGTAGTAATTATGAAGTAGTTAGTATTAGCTCAGTAATTGATTCCTATGAAGGAGAAATAGTTAGTGTGTGTGGTATTATTACCGCAAAAGAATCTGATAAAGATTTTTTTATCCAAGATGCTGATACAGGTATTTATATAAATGGTTATCATTATAAGAACTCCTCTGTAACAAGTAATTTAAAAGTTGGTAATATTGTTTTAATAACAGGTAAAAGAGATACTTACTTAGAACAACCACAAATCTCATATGTTAGTAAAATTAAGATTGTTGATAATAATACGGAATTACCAGAACCAATTGAAGTATATGATTTTACCGATATTGAAAAATATGAAGGCTTACTTATCAAATTAATTAATGTTAATGCCATTAATTATACTAATTTTACTGAAATAAGAGATCAAAGTAAGCTCACTATAACTAGACTCTATAGTAAACTTAAATATTCACAAAGTAATATTGATCTAATAGGTGTATTATATCATCGAACTAATCGACCAACAGCTTTTGTTGCTACTAAAGTTGAATCTACTCAAATTGTATCAAATAGAAAAAGGATAGATGATGTAAGAAAGATTTTGGAAGTACCAGAGGTATATTATATAAAAAGAAAATTACCGACTAATATTAATGAAGTAGAAATTAGTTGGTCTAGTAATAGTGATATAATATGCATTAATAATGGACTTATTAGCTTTACAGAAAATATCGATAAAGTATCAGTAAAATTAACAGCCAAATTGACTTATAAAAATCAAATTCGAGAAAAAGATTTTAATGTAAAAGTAATTAATATGCCTTATTATGAACTTCCAACTAACTATGAGTATGATGGACCTTTGTTTCCTACTAATTCGTTAAGTAAATCATTTTGGTATAAAGGTGGCGGAAGTGTTAAAGCTACTTTAAATAGATGCAATGATGGTGATACAGCTACTTTTTATATAGATGGTGAGTCATATACCACTAGATTTTATAACGTTGATACTGAAGAAATGTATAATCCTGATTTTGGTGCTGAAGAATGGGGCAAACCTGCTAGTGTTTATACATGTAATATCTTACAAAATGCTAAAGAAATTTATTTACAAAGTGACCCTAACAATAATAGTATGTATGATGAACATGGACGTTTATTAGCCTGGTTTTGGGTAGATGGTGAATTACTACAATACCATATAATAAGTAATGGTTTAGGAAAAGTCGCTTACTTAAGTTTTGGTGCTAATATGTATACTAGTATTTTATTAGAAGCAGAAGAAAAAGCGAAAGCTAATGGCATTGGTAGATGGGGAAATTATTTAGATCCTTATTGGGATTATGGAAAAAAGAAATTAAAAGATTGAAATATATTGGTAGTTTATGGTAACATATATTATTAAACATTTATTATTGGAGGTATCATGATACAAGAAAAAATATTAACGAAAATAAAAGCCTTTGATACGATTATTATTCATCATCATGTTAGTCCAGACCCTGATTGTATAGGTTCCCAATTAGGTTTAAAATATTTAATTAATGCATCATTCAAAGAAAAAAAGGTCTATGCAGTTGGTAGTCATACAGATAGAACAAAGTTTTTAGGAGAACTTGATGTAATTAGTGATGAAACATATAAAGAGGCATTAGTAATAATTGTTGATGTTGGTGATAGAAAACGTATTGATGATGAAAGATTCTCATTAGGTAAAGAAATGGTTAAAATTGATCATCATCCTTTTACGGAAAAACTATGTGATTTAGAATGGGTGGATACTTCATATGCTGCGGCATGTGAGATGATTATTGATTTCTATGTGGCTAATAAAGAAAATTTGATTATGAATGAGAAGGCTGCTAGGGTATTATATGCTGGTCTACTTACTGACACTGGTCGTTTTTATTATAATAGTGTTAGTGAAAGAACCCTCCGATACGGAGCGATTGTCTACGGATATGCTTTTGATAAACAAGAGTTATATGCTAATCTTTATTATAAATCGCTCTCGGAGTTAAAATTTATTGGTTTTTTATTGAATAATTTTAAATATACAGCTAATGGTTTAGCTTATATGAAAATTACTCAAGAAATATTAGATGAGTTTCAAATCCCCGTTGATTTTGCCTCAGGCATGGTTAATATACTATCCAATATCAAAGAAATAATTATGTGGATGTTTTTTACCGATGATAAAAAATTAGGTAAGATTCGGACTAGTTTTCGCTCACGAGGACCAATTGTTAATAAACTAGCTGCTAAGTATGGTGGTGGTGGTCATGTTTGGGCTAGTGGTACATTAGCTGATAGTTGGGATACGGTCGATAAAATAATAATAGATGCTGATGGGTTATGTAAAGCATTTAAAATGGAGGAAGAAAATAATGCGAAAACAAATAGGTGAGTTAATAGAAAAATATGATGTTATCATCATTCATCATCATATAAATCCAGATTGTGACTGTATAGGAGCACAATTAGGTTTAAAATATATGATCCAAGCTAGTTTTCCTAATAAAGAAGTATATGCGGTTGGTTCTCATAATGAAAGAACAAAGTTTCTTGGTAAACTAGATACAATCGATAATGATAAATATCAAAACGCATTAGTGATTATAGTTGATGTCGGTGATTTAGAACGTGTTGATGATCAAAGAATATTATTAGGTAAAGAGTTAATAAAAATCGATCATCATCCTAAAACAACTACATTAGGAAACATCGAATGGATAGATACGACATTTTCTTCTTGTTGTGAGATGATAATAGATTTGTATTTAAATAACAAAGATAAACTAACGATGACAAATGAAGCAGCCAGAGTTCTTTATGCTGGTATTCTAACTGATACCGGTCGATATTACTATAGTGCTGTATTACCTAAAACTTTTGAGTATGGTGCGGAAGTTTATAAATATGATTTTGATAAACAAGCATTATATGCTGATATTTACTATCAAACTTTAGATGAGTTAAGATTTAAAGGTTATATTTATAATAATTTTCAATATACAGATAATGGCTTGGGATATTTAAAGATAACTCAAGAAACATATGATGCCATTCCTATTACCCCTGAATATGCTGCTTTAAGTGTTAATACATTAAGCGATATTAAGGAAATAAAAATGTGGATCTTTTTCGTGCTTTATCCTGATACTAATAAAATTAGGGTTGAGTTTCGTTCAAGAGATATAGCCGTAAATGAGTTAGCGAAAAAATATGGTGGTGGAGGTCATGCACTCGCTAGTGGTGCCCTAGTTGATTCATGGGATGTAGTAAATAGAATCATAGCTGATGCTGATTTGCTTTGTAAAGTGAATTAAAGGAGGACTTATGAAATTAAAACAAATTCGACCGATTGGTAAGAGGGGAGTTTTATTTACTTTTGAATTTGGCGATTGTGTATACTTAATTAAAACTGATAAAGTAAACATCTTATGTGATACTAGTGAAGGAGAAGAAGAAATGTCTTATGTTAAGACTTTTCTTTTAGAAAACAATTTGGATGATAAACCCCTTTACATTTTTAATTCGCACTCTGATTATGACCATATTTGGGGAAATAATGCCTTTCCTGATAGTAATATTATTGCTCACAAATATTGTCGCCAAAGAATTTTAGAAAAGGGAGAGTATGATTTAATTGTCCGTAATCAAAAAAATATTACTCTAAAACTCCCTAATATAACTTTTACAGATACATTATGCTTAGCTGATATAGGAATCGAGTTTGTTTATACACCAGGACATACTGTTTGTAGTGCTTCATGTATTGATTATATTGATAAGGTAATTTATGTTGGTGATAATTTAGAAGCACCATTACCTTACTTAAATCATCTAGTTTTAGATGATTACCTTTATACTTTAGATTATCTTAAAAATTTATCTTGTGATTATATAATTAGTACTCATTCAGGTATAGTAGATAAATCATTAATTGATGAACACCTATTATATTTAGAAGATGTTCAATCAGGTAAGTATCTTACCTTTTCAAATGAATATATGCCTATTCGTCACATGCAAAACATGAAAAATTTACTACTGCTACAACATGAGATTAAGATGAAAAAAGTAATAGGAAAGAATTTTAATTATATTTCATATAAAAATAATTTATGGAATTATATAAGTGAAAGACATAATGATAAAAACATTCGTTTCTGGGATATTTCCCAAATTTCTTATCAAGAGTTAAAGGATTATTTAGAAACCTATATATTTGATAAATGATAGTCCCCAAGTTAGGCTATTTACATATGATAATTATGGTGAGTATAATTTTTAAAGTGTGGTATGGATATGATTTGGATATATGTTACTTTTGTGTTGATTGTTATTTATTTAGTTGCTTTTATTTATTCTTTTTTCGAAAAGTATTGGGTAGAGGTAAAGACATATCAAATAACAATTAATAAACAAGCATTTCATAATTATAAAATAGTATTTCTTACTGATTTCCATCATTCAGAAATAGTCTCGCAAAAATTTATTAGAAAAGTAGTTAATAATGTAAACCAAATGCATCCTGACTTGATTGTATTAGGTGGGGACTATGTCAGTAATAAAAAAATATTTGTGGAACCGATATTTAAGGAATTAGCAAATCTTGAAACTCAAGATGGCATATATGGTGTGATTGGTAATCATGATATTGATGTTTCTAAAGAATTGGTTTTAGAATGTATGGAAAAAGCGAATATTAAATCTCTTGACAATGATGCTTATTGGATTAATAAAGATAATGATAGAATAAGACTTGGTGGAGTAGCTGATTATTTATTTGAAAAACCTGATATCAGTAAAATTCTACAAGATGTGAAAGATGATGATTTTGTGATGGTAGTATCGCATAATCCAGATTATATTGAAAAAATCAAAAACGATAAGATAGACGTAATGTTAAGTGGGCATACTCATGGTGGGCAAGTAACAGTATTTGGTCTTTTTGCTCCATATATACCATCGGAATACCACCAAAAATATCGTACAGGCTTAAAGATTGTTAATAAAATTAAATTAATTGTCTCAAATGGTATCGGTGTAGTTGGCTTACCAATTCGTTTCTTTGCGCGACCACAAATTGTCGTGATAGAACTCATTAATGAATAATCTTGAAGAGGTGATTTATAATCGATTTCTATCAATTTGGTGATGTTGGTAAAGAGGTCGAGAAAATCCAAACGCTTTTAAATAATATTGGGTATGATATTAATGTTGATGGTATCTTTGGTATTAAAACACATAAAGCGGTAATTGATTATCAAATAGCTCATTTTTTAAGGGTAGATGGTATTGTTGGTACACAAACCTTAGAAAGCTTATATTTAGTT
>DATCKO010000038.1:0-1766 GCA_036562215.1 Haloplasmataceae bacterium
ACCTAACCCGCCTGGCCCTGATTTAGCTAAATCCCTAATATGACCAACACTTGATAAAACTAGGTAATCATCACCTAGGTATTTACCAATGGTATGAGCCTTAGCAGGTGATTCAACAATAACTAATTTCTTCTTCATTAACTTCACCTAATGTTCTAAAATAATTTCAATTATATATTATGAGAGATAGAATGAAAATTTGCAAGTATTTAGTATCTAATATTTGCCAAAATATCAGAAACATCTGATACTAAATATGCACCTTGTTTAATTAAATTATTCGTACCTGCACTTTCTTCTGCGAAAATCTGATTAGGTATGACAAAGATATCTTTTCCTTGGTCTAATGCATAATCACAAGTTATTAACGTACCACTTTGCGCTTTAGCTTCTATCACTAAAATACTATTGGATATACCACTCACAATCCGATTACGAAATGGAAAGTGTGTCTTTTTAGGTTTTTCAAAAGGTGGATACTCACTAATTAATAAATGGTTCTTGCCTATTTCCTGGGCTAAAGAGAGATGTTCTTTAGGATATATTTCCTTTATCCCTGAGCCTAAAACAGCAATTGTTTTACCAAAGGAATCTAGGCAACTCTTATGAGCAATGGTATCAATACCATAGGCTAAACCACTAGCAATCACAAACTTATGCTCTACTAATTGGGGAACAATATATCTTGTTACCTTTTCACCATAAGTTGTATTGGCCCTTGAACCAATAACAGCCATTACTCGATTATCTAGTAAAGTTAGGTCACCTTGATAAAACAATACTAAAGGTGGCATATAAATATTTAGTAACTTTTCAGGATAAAATGCATCAAATATGGTTAAATATCTAATATTATATTTTGACAATTCTTCTTTAATACATTCACTGTTTAGAGCTAAATATTGCGAATATTTACTTCCTAAAGCTAAAGCCATATTATGCGATTTTTGATAAATTCTTACAACTTGATAGATTTCATTAATTTCGTATCCTAAATAATGAAGTTTAAGTAGAAAATCTCTCATCCTTTCACCTCATTATCTATATACGCTAATTTTTTATTAACATCGATTTTATCGGCTCAAAAGTTTTCCTATGAACATTAGTAATACCATATTTTTTTATGGCCTCTAAATGTTCTTTAGTACCATAGCCTTTATTATTTTTAAAATGATATTCAGGATATATTTTATCAAGTTCATCCATATAATGATCTCTTGTAACCTTGGCAATAATACTTGCTGCCGCAATAGAAATACTTTTTTGATCTCCTTTTATTATACTAGTTTGGGGAATATCAATATCCAAGGTCATCGCATCGATTAATAAATGTTCAGGTTTTACTATTAAATTAGATATGGCATTAGTCATGGCTATCTTGGTAGCTTGATAAATATTATACTCATCTATCTCATTTACATCTACTATACCTATTCCAATACCGATAGCTTTACTTTGAATCTCTGTAAAAAATAATTCACGTTTTTTGACAGACAATTTTTTAGAATCATCTAAACCTGGTAAATAGAAATCATTTGGTAAAATAACACAACTAGCTACAACAGGTCCAGCTAGTGGACCTCTACCAGCTTCATCGATACCACCTATTAAACGAATATTTAATCCCCTTAACTCATTTTCATATGTAGTCATATTTATGAATTTACTATATAACTTAAATTCTTTATTTTCTAAAGTCATTTACCTCATCCTTCAACTCTCTGTTTTACCATTATAACACAATGATATAAGAGTTAAAACAATAA
>DATCKO010000065.1:0-2527 GCA_036562215.1 Haloplasmataceae bacterium
AGCTTCTATATCATCTTGTGTCCAAACTTCAATTCTTTTTACTCCTAATTTTAAAAGCCGAGCTTTTGCTTCATTAAATAATTTCGTCGCAATTGATAAACACCTATACTCAGGTAAGACACCTAAATCCCAGATTGTCGCAGATTTCTCAGGTTGATATTCAATATCAATAAAACCAACGATTTGTGAATCTTTTTCCGCTACTAAGTTAATTGAAGGATTTTCATAAACATCCTTTTTTCTTTTAACATCATCAAAATAAGAGCAATCAAGGAAAGCCATAAGGCGACATCTAAGCCAAGCTAATTCATCTTTTGGATTATAATCTCTTATTATCATAATTTTAACACCGCAATGACTTCATCATTTTCATATTCATTAGTTTCCTCAAAGCCAAAAGATTGATAGAGCTTTTTCGCAACTAAATTATTTGGGGAATAGCTTAACCAGGCTATATTTGCTTTACCTAAAGGAAATGTTTTGATGTATTCGATGATTTTAGCAAAAGCTTTTTTACCATAACCTTTACCTTGATATTTCTTATCAATCATAATACGCCAAATGTGATAAGCATCTTCATCATCATCGTCTTCTTCATCTTTTTCACTATAAGCTATCATCGTAAACCCTACAAGTGTTTCATCATGATAAATCGCAAATGTTTCTGGTATAGATGTTTTATTAGTTAATGCCACATAAGCTTCTGCTAGACTATAGATGTTTCTTGCGACAAAATTTTTTTGTTCCTCAAATGGTTCTAAAGTAAGAATTTCATAAAAATTATCATAAGTTATTTTTTGTAAACTTATCATATTTCACCTCATTATTATAGTTCTTTAGCCATATGCATGCTAAAGGTTTGATAACCGAGTTTTTCATATAGGTTAATGGCTTGTTTATTATGGCCAAAGACATGTAATGTAATTTTTTTAATTCCATTATTACGTGCATGGTCTTCTACTAACTTCATAGTTTCCTTACCATACCCCTTACCACGGTAATTCTCATCAATGATAAAATCACTGATAAAAGCTTCGGTAGGTTTATTTACCCCATACCAAATCATTCCCACTACCTCATTTAATTCATTTATGACATTAAAAAGAAATTGATTATCTGTAGCTAATCCCTTAGGTAAATGTTGTTTGAAAACTTTATTAGCGTAATCTACTCCTTCTTCTTCTTTACAGATTCCTGATTGTACAAACTCTTTCGCAACCTTTTCGATAGCTCCACAAATATAATTATCAAAACTAGATTGATCCATATTTACTAATTTTAACATAATACCACCCACTTTCTTCCTTCCATTATACCAAAATCTTCCATAATTAGGTAGAGGTAAAATAGGTTGGCAAATATTTCTATAAATGGTACAATTACACTAGGTGATTGGATGAAAAGTTATCTAGAATTTAGAAAAAAAATGATCAGAGATGCTAGTAAATTACATATACCAGTACATGGAGAATTCGAACTTACTAGTCAATGTAATCTGAGTTGCGAAATGTGTTATGTTAAAGAATATATGCGAAAAAAAGAACTAAGTACCGGAGAATGGAAAAAAGTCTTTAAGAGTGCTGTTGATAAAGGAATGCTTTTTGCACTCCTTACAGGAGGAGAAATTCTAACAAGAAAAGACTTTGTTGAGTTATATAATTATTTATATGATTTAGGTGTTAAAATAACACTTTATACTAATGGAACATTAATTACCGAAGAAATTTGTGAAGTATTAGTTAAAAGACCACCTGATCATGTATCGATTACTTTATATGGTTCATCTAATGAAACATACGAAGCCATTACGAAAGTTAAAAATGGCTTTACTTTAGTAAATCGTGGTATCGATTTATTGATAAAAAATAAGATAAATCTTGCTTTAAGAACAATACCTTTAAAGAAAATCTATCAAGAAATTGATGATTTGATTAATTATGTTAAGTCTAAAAATATGGTTATGGGATATACATTATACGTTGGTCCAAGAAGAAATTCTTGTAATGAACCATTAGACTTTAGGTTAAATCCGAATGAATTAGTAGACTTTGAACAAAAGTTTCTAAAAGCTTTTGGAAGTAAATCATATAGAGAATTTCGTAAAAGTAATGATGGTTTTTCTTGTGCTGCATTAAAAAGTGCCTTTTTTATCACTTGGGAAGGTTTCATGCAACCATGTGCTTTATTAAGTAATCCAGGTAAAAAAGTTACTTCAGATAGTTTTGCCTCTGTTTGGGATGAATTAGGTGAAAGAGCTAAAGAAGTTGAAACTTGTAAAGAATGTAGCACTTGTGAGTATAAATCAGAATGTGTACAATGTGTGGCTAAACTTTATTTAGAAGAAGGAAGTACCGCAAAATGTAGTAAATATCTAAAGGCCTTAGCAGAAATTAGAAGAGAGGTTAGAAATGGGAAAGTATAAGATAGCTGGTATAAAGTTGGAGTTTAACTATCAATTTGCTGATTACTTCAAAGGTCGAATTGAAAAGTATGAAACTAATGAATTCTGTAATATTTCAATGAATAC
>DATCKO010000081.1:0-1539 GCA_036562215.1 Haloplasmataceae bacterium
AGAATTTATCAATAATAATCAAAATAAACAAATTAAACTATTTTTTAACGATAATATTCAAGAAAGTAGATATAATACATATCTAGAAAATGATACTATAATAATAAACAATGACAGTGAAGTTATAAGAATTTACAATAACGATACTTATACTTCTACAAGAAATCTAGATATTGATATCACTTATAAACTAGAAGGTTATCATATTATCGATTATATAGACGGTAAATTTGATAACACAGTTTTAGCGTTCTTTTGGATTATACCTGTTTTATTAGTAGGTGGACTAATTTATTTATTATTAAAAAGAAAAGAGTAATAAAAATAAAAAAGAAAGGAGTGAATTTAATGAAAAAAATATTTGTATTTTTTACAATAGTTTTATCATTTCTATTTTTATCAATAATAAAAGTTGATGGTATGTCTATTCCTAATACTAGTGAGGTTAAATTTTATAATTTGGAATGGGTGTATAGAGGACAAGGAGAAACTAGCGACCAACTTATATATGATTTAGAGGTTGAAATAGAACCTGATCATTATGAACCGTTAGACGCTATAATTTCTTATGAATTGGAGGAATTACAACTTAACGGAGTTGTAGCATTTAATTTTCCTCGTAGCAAAAGTACATTAGTTGATACAAAACGAATTATTTATAGACAAAACTATTCTAGTGGATATCAAACTTTTTGGAATGTTAATATTGATTATATAGCGGTTAAAAAGTTGAGTAATAAAGGAATTATATACATTAGTTTTAATGGAACACTTCATGAATTAGACTATTTTTTAGGAAATTCATCATTAGAGATTATAAGATATTATTACTATATACCTGATTACTCACTTGATGACGCTTATAATAGAGGTTATGCTGATGGTTATACTGCTGGAAAAGCTGTTGCTGATGAAAATGCATATGAACAAGGTTATATTGAAGGTTGGAATGAAGGTTTTGAAGAAGGATATGATAGAGGGTATAATAAGGCTTACGATGAAATTGACACAAATGAAGAGTACATGCTAGGTTATCGAGATGGTTTTAAAGCAGGTGAAAAAAGCAAAATAGCACAAAATAACGAGGCTTTTTATAAGAGTATTGAAAAATGGCTAGTACCAGCAATTATTACTGTAATTGTACTAGGCGGTATTGTATCAATAATAGCAATAAAAAGGAGAGAGCAGTAATGGAATTAACTGAAATGAATATATTACTAATAGCGTTAATAATGTATATAATAACATTATTCTTATATTTTAAATTTAAAGTAAGTTGGTTTTTAGCACCATCAATTTTATTGTGGTTAGTACCATTTTTTATCGTAGAAAATTTATTCATAAGAATATTTAGTGTAATTATGATAATCATATCAATTGTTATAACCTTATATAATGATAGAGAGGAGTTTTAGAAATGAGATTTTTAAATAAACATAAATATTTAAGAGTAATTAAATTCAATAGTGATAAGTCTAGTACTATCACTTATCACTTATCTAGTAAATTCAAACCTGACTTTTTAATAAATCCTGACCA
>DATCKO010000214.1:0-6655 GCA_036562215.1 Haloplasmataceae bacterium
ATTTTCTATGTTTCATGATGTAATTAAGTATATGTTAGAAAAGCATCTACGTTTAGAACAAGAAATTATAACCGATTATTAAAATGTAATATATAATAATTAATTTATTTTAAAGCTGCTTTTTTTGAAGCAGCTTTAAAATTTTTCCATAAAAATGCGTTAAAATTGGAAAATTAACATAAAATAAATTGAAAAAATTAGCACTCAATAGTTGACAGTGCTATTGGAAATGTTTATAATATTATTAGCACTTTAGTAATTAGAGTGCTAACGAGGTGATAAGATGTTATCTGAAAGGCAAACCAAAATACTAATCACTATTATTGAAGAATTCGTAAAAACAGCTGAACCCATTGGTTCACGTACTTTATCCAAAATGGAGCATTTACCTTTTTCTCCAGCTACCATTCGCAATGAAATGGCTGATTTGGAAGAACTAGGTTATTTAGAGAAGACTCATTCTTCAAGTGGTAGAGTTCCTAGTGAGAAGGGTTATCGTTTTTATGTTGATTACCTCCAAAAATCGCAAGGTTATAGTGAATTAGAATTAGAGCCTATTAATGAAATATTTTCTCGGAAAAATATTGAAAGAGAAGAAGCAATCAAAGAAGCAGTGAAGATTCTTTCCGAAATTACAAACTATACATCTATCGTTTTAGGACCAGATGCCAAGCAAAGTCGTGTGAAGAAGTTTGAGTTTATTCCTTTATCAGAAAAAAATGCGGTTTTAGTCTTAATAACCGATAAAGGTCATGTAGAAAGTAAGAATTTGTTGATACAAGATGGAATAAACATCAAAGAAGTAGAAAAAGTCATTCATTTAATGAATGAGACCTTAGTAAACTGCTTAGTTTCAGAAATTCCTGAAAAGTTAAATTATGAAATTAGGCCATATTTTAAGCAGTTTATGTCTTATTATGAGAAGTTGATTGATTCTATTTTAGAAGCATTCACAAACCTTGTTCATGATAAATATTATTTATCTGGACGACATAACATCTTTAATCAACCAGAGTTTCAAGATATCGATAAATTACAAAAATTAATGTTAGCACTTGAAGATAAGCAGATGTTAAAAATAATTAAAGCAAATGAAAAAGGTCTACAAGTTAGGATAGGGCATGAAAATCACATTGATGCAATGCAAAATTGCACAGTGATAACTGTTCCCTATCAAATTTCACAAGATGAGTATGGAACAATTGCGGTAGTAGGACCTACGAGAATGGAGTATTCTAAAGTTATTCCTTTGTTAGAGTATATCGCAAGAAACATATCCAAATTATATAAGTAGGAGGTGCAGTCAATATTGACTAATAAGGAAAAAAAGGTTTGTGAATGTGAGTTGAATGAAGAAAAAAAGGAAGCTTGCATAAAAGAAGAAACTCAAACTGATGAAAAAGATTTGATTATTAAGTCATTAGAAGAAAAAATCATTAATTTAGAGAATGAGATTGAAGCAATTAAGAAAGCTGCAGCGGATATCGTTAATCGAAATAAGCAAATGGAGATTGATCGTAAGTATGCTTCAGTTGATTTGATTAAGAAGTTATTAGTACCTTTATCCTATTTTGAAGGTGCTCTAAAACTAAAAACCGATGATGAAGCCTTTAATAATTTCCTTAAAGGTTTCGAAATGATTTATAATTTAATTTTTGATACCTTGAAAAGTGATGGCTTAAGGGAAATTGTAACTAATATTAATACCCCTTTTGATCCTCGTATCCATGAAGTTACAGAATTAGTTGAAGTGGAAGATGGAGATAAGGATATGGTTTTAGAGGTCATTCAAAAAGGATATCTATATAAAGACCGCGTTATTAAACCAACGCAAGTAAAAGTTAGTACTTTAAAAAAAGATAATATAGAAGATTCTCAAAATATAGATAGTGAAGAACAAGAGAATAATGTTAATTAAGGAGGAAAATTTACATGGGAAAAATAATTGGTATTGACTTAGGAACAACAAATTCTTGTGTTTCTATTATGGAAAATGGTGAAGCAGTTGTCATTCCTAATCCTGAAGGTGGACGTACAACTCCATCAGTTGTTGCGTTTAAGAATGGTGAAAAATTAGTTGGTGAAGTTGCTAAACGTCAAGCAATCACTAATCCAGATAATACTGTTATGTCAATTAAAAGACATATGGGTACAAAATATCGTGTTACTATTGAAGGTAAAGAGTATACACCTGAACAAATTTCCGCTTTTATTTTACAAAACCTAAAAGCTACCGCTGAAAGCTATTTAGGACAAAAAGTTACCGAAGCTGTTATAACCGTCCCAGCTTATTTTAACGATGCTCAACGACAAGCTACAAAAGATGCTGGTAGAATTGCTGGACTCGATGTTAAACGGATTATTAATGAACCAACAGCAGCAGCTCTTGCCTATGGTCTTGATAAAAATACTAAAGAAGAAACCATTTTAGTATTTGACCTTGGTGGAGGTACATTTGATGTTTCTATACTAGAACTTGCTGATGGTACATTTGAAGTTATTTCTACTAGTGGTGATAATAAACTAGGTGGGGATGACTTTGATCAAAAGATTATTGATTGGTTAGTTCAAGAATTTAAACGAGAAAATGGTGTTGATTTGTCTAAAGATAAGATGGCTTCACAACGCTTAAAAGATGCAGCCGAAAAAGCTAAGAAAGAACTATCTGGTGTAATGCAAACCCAAATTTCTTTACCATTTATATCAATGGGAGCTAGTGGACCATTACATCTAGAGATGACTCTTACGCGAGCTAAATTTAATGAATTAACAAATGATTTAGTAGAAAGAACAAAAGGTCCAGTTCGTCAAGCCTTAAAAGATGCTAATATGACAGCTAATGATATTGATAAAGTTATTCTTGTTGGTGGTTCAACTAGAATTCCTGCAGTCGTTGATTTAATTAAAAAAGAATTAGGAAAAGAACCTTCCAAAGGAGTAAACCCTGATGAAGTAGTTGCCATGGGTGCTGCTATCCAAGGTGGAGTCCTTGGTGGAGATGTAAAAGATGTATTACTTCTAGATGTTACACCACTTTCCTTAGGTATAGAAACTTTAGGTGGAATTAATACTATTTTAATACCACGTAATACCACTATTCCAACATCTAAATCTCAAATCTTCTCCACAGCATCAGATAATCAACCAGCTGTTGATATTCATGTTCTTCAAGGCGAGAGAAAAATGGCTAGTGATAATAAAACCTTAGGTCGTTTTCAATTAACTGATATACCTCCAGCCCCTCGTGGTGTACCACAAATCGAGGTTACATTTAATATTGATGCTAATGGTATCGTAAATGTTAAAGCTAAAGATTTAGGTACAAATAGAGAGCAATCAATTACTATTCAATCTGGTAGTGGATTATCAGAAGAAGAGATAAATCGGATGATTAAAGAAGCTGAAGAACATGCTGAAGAAGATAAGCGTAAAGCTGAAGAAGTTGAACTTAAGAATGATGCTTCAAGTTTAATTTTTGCAGCTAATAAAGCAATAAAAGATTTAGGTAATAATATTAATAATGATGAAAAAACCAAAGTCGAAAACTTATGTAATGATTTACAAAAAGCAATCGATGATAACGATTTGAATCGTATCCGTAGTAAAAAAGAAGAGTTAGAAAAAGTAGTACAAGATTTAGCTACACGTGTTTACCAACAAGCTTCACAAAGTGCTCAACCTAATCAAAAGGGAAATAATGATGCTGAAGAAGGCGAAGTAGTCGATGCTGACTACGAAGATGTAAAATAGATATTCCATTTTAAAAGTCAAAGCGATATGGCTTTGACTTTTAAAATGATTTGGTGGTGAAAACATGAGTAAACGAGACTATTATGATGTCTTAGGCATTAGTAAAAGCGCATCAGAGGATGAAATAAAAAGGGCTTATCGTAAATTAGCCAAGCAATATCATCCTGATATAAATAAAGAACCTGGTGCAGAAGAAAAATTTAAAGAAGTTCAAGAAGCCTATGATGTTTTATCTGACCCAGATAAGCGAGCCAATTATGATCGCTTTGGCCATGCTGGAGTTGATTCTCAAGGCTTTGGTAGTGGCTTTGGAGGTTTTGGTGATTTTGGTGGTTTCGGAGATGTGAGTGATATTTTTGAGCAATTCTTTGGAGGTGGCTTTGGTGGCTCATCTTCACGTCGCTCAACTGGTCCACGAAAAGGTGAAGATCTTCGCATACAGATGACTATTACTTTTGAAGAAGCTTGTTTCGGTGCTGAAAAAGAAATTAAACTACAAAGAGATGAAGAATGTACGAGATGTGCTGGTACTGGTGCGAAATCGAAAAATGATGTCGTTACTTGTTCTCGATGTAAAGGTCAAGGTGTGGTCACTAGCATTCAACAAACGATATTAGGAAGAGTTCAGACCCAACGTGAGTGTCCTGATTGTCATGGTAGAGGTAAAGTTATAAAACAACGCTGTACAGAATGTGGTGGAGCTGGTAAAATCCATCGCACATCAACTATCAAGGTTAAAGTTCCTGAAGGTATTGATAATGGACAACAAATTCGCTTAACAGGAAAAGGAAATGCAGGAACAAATGGTGGTTCACCAGGTGATTTATATATTTACTTTAATGTCACTCCTGATGAATTCTTTCAACGTGAAGGTAATGATATCTATTGCGAACTACCAATAACTTTCTCACAAGCTGCATTAGGTGCAGAGATTGAAATACCTACTATTCATGGTAAAGTATTGTTGACTATACCAGCTGGTACACAATCACAAACGAAGTTCAAGTTGAAGAATAAAGGTATTAAGAGTATAAGGACAGGTAATTATGGTGATCAATATGTAATAGTAAGAGTTGTAACACCAAAGAACTTAAATGCTAAACAAAAAGCCCTATTTGAAGAATTAGCTAAGGTTGAAAATAATAATGATTCCTTTTTTGATAAAGTAAAAAACGTCTTTAAACGTTCTAATAAATAAAATGAGAGTATAAAGCTCTCATTTTTTTAACATATAAAACATAATGGTAATTTTAGGGTAATGTTGACAAAAAAAGTTATACTTGTCATAATCTGTAAATTTAGGTATAATTAAATAAATAAAATTGTTGGAGGGATATAAATGAAAACTATGGGCCTATCGATATTTGATCCAAGTGATTCATTAGATAGGGTTAAGTTACCATACTCTGAACTCAAATTATTAGGTACAGATGGTGGTGTCGAAATAATGCTTCAAGAATTAGCTGCTGAAAGTACCTTTGATGTCTATTCAAGTAAAGATAAAAAAGCACTAATGGAGTTTTTCTATGTATTAGAGGGTGAATTGGAATATCAAAATGGTAAAGAAAAAGTGACTTTAAAACCAGGTAATTACTTCTATACGAAAAACTTAGAGGCAACATGTACTTTTGATGTTATTAAAGATACGAAATTATTATTTGTTTCTCCACAACCAATCTTCCATTATATTGGTGAAGTAATATCAGAACTACATAACATAAATGCTGAAATTGATGAAAAAGACAAATATACATTACATCATTGTGAAAGAGTACAAAATCTTGCTGTGAAAATTGCCATGGAAATGAATATTGACCGCAGTAAAATTTCGGGATTAGCAGTTGCAGCTTTATTCCATGATTTAGGAAAAATTTCTATTGATCACGACATTTTAATTAAACCAGAGAAATTAAGTAATGAAGAGTTTGCGGAAGTTAAAAAACATCCAATTCATAGTGCTAAATATGTTAAGAAAATTAAATATTTAGATGCTAGTGGTATTGTTATACAACATCATGAAAAATTCGATGGTACAGGATATCCTAAAGGCTTAAAAGGTGAGGAGATTTTAGAAGAAGCAAGAATTATTGCTGTTGCTGACGCCTATGATGCCATGACTAATGATCGTCCATTCCGTAAAGCGGTTACTCCTCAAGAAGCAGTAAATGAAATTATTCGCTTATCAGGTACTTGGTATGATCCTTTAGTTGTTAACGCCTTTGTTCAAGTTTTAAAAAAGGAAAGAATTATTTAAGAAATAAAGGAGCAACATTGTTGCTCTTTTTCATTTAGTGTAAAATATCGTAATATATTATTTTAAACATTTATGATATAATATTAAAGGTGATTTAGATGCAACAATATTTTGTAAATTGTACGGAAAATGATGATTATGCTTTAATAACAGGTGATGATTATCACCATATCAAAAATGTAATGCGCATGAAAATTGATGATGAGCTCTTGATTGCGAATAAAAATAAAGTATATTATGCCACGATTACAGAGATTAATAATGATTATGTGAAGGTTAAAATACTTTATCAAATTAAAGAAAATCGAGAATTAGATGTAGCTGTTACTATTGCCCAAGGTATGCCTAAGCAAGATAAGTTTGAATATATAATTCAAAAAACTACGGAATTAGGAATAAGAGAACTTATTCCAGTCTTTAGTGAACGTTCACTAATTAAATTAGATAATAAAAAACAGGAACAAAAGTTAGAAAGATATCGTAAAATTGCGAAAAGTGCAGCTGAACAGTCACATCGTCAAATAATTCCTGAAATCAAGTCTTTTATGGATATGAAAGAGTTCATTAATTATAGTAAACAGTTTCAATATAAATGTCTTGCCTATGAAGGTAGTATTGAAGCAGAAAAGTTTAATCTATATAATATTTTGA
>DATCKO010000092.1:0-10260 GCA_036562215.1 Haloplasmataceae bacterium
TTCCACATCAGCTTCTGCAAGTAATACATTCATATGTCCTGGCATTCTTCCTGCTACTGGATGAATTGCAAACTTAACTTGAGCACCATTTTGTTCTAATTTATGTGCTAATTGTTTAACTAAATGTTGAGCTTGAGCTAAGGCCATACCATAGCCTGGAACAATAATCACATTTTTCGCATTTCTTAAAATTTCTACTGGGTCAACGTTTTCTTTAATATTAGTATCGATTCTATCATTATTATCTTTTTCTATCTTTTTCTTATTTGTACTTGCTACACTTGTTTTACCTAATAAAATATCTAATAAACTACGATTCATAGCTCTACACATAATTTGTGTTAGTAATAAACCACTAGCACCAACAATACCACCTACAGCAACTAATAGTATATCATTAATTGCCATACCAGCAATAGAACCAGCAACTCCACTAAATGAGTTTAGTAAAGAGATGGTAATTGGCATATCAGCACCACCAACACGAATCGCAAAAGCCACACCAAAGAAACTACTTAATGCTAGGGTAATTAACATCAAAATTAACATTACTTGTGAGTTGAAATCAAATACTATTGTTACTACTGTAGCTATTAACAATAAAACCAATGTACTTGTAGTAATTAACTCATGTGCTTTCCATTTTACTGGTCTTCCATTAATAATTTTTGCCAGTTTTCCTGCAGCTATCAAACTACCAGTAAAGGTTAAAGCACCAATAATTAAGGCTAAAATTGCTGTTGCTAATTCAAACTTACTACTATATGTAAACATTGTACATGCACCAACAATAGCTGATGCTGCTCCACCAAAACCATTAAATAGTGCTACCATTTCTGGCATTTGAATCATTTTAACTTTTACAGCTAAATATATACCTATTAATGAACCTAAAGCAATAGTAACCAAACATATTATTAATACAGTTATATCACTAATTATCCCATAATGAATAAGGGTTAAAACTATTGCTAGTAGCATAGCTACTGCACTCAAACGATTACCTAATACAGCTGTTTTAACTTTACTCATAAGTGAGATACCAAGTAAAACCACTAAGGTTAATACGCCACAAATAATATAATAAACTATTTCGTTTTGTAAGAAATCAATCATTATTTCTTCTCCTTCTTATGAAACATTTTTAACATTCTATCTGTAACCGCAAATCCACCAACAACATTTATCATTGCCAATATAACAGCTAAGCCACCAAAGATAGATGAAACTATGACATTATATTTACTTGTAATTATTGATACTGTTGTTAGGGCTCCTAGAATTGTAATCCCACTTAAGGCATTCATTCCAGACATCAGTGGCGTATGAAGTAGACTTGGTACATTTTTTATTAGTAAATAACCTACGATTGTCGCTACTATAAAAATTAGAATTACGAATAAAGGATTCATGATACCTCCTGAAATTTTTATTATGCAAAAGATAAGCGACATTGCTGTCGCTATCTAAAATATGATAAATTTAATTTCTATTATTTAAGACCCATGGCTTCTTTAGCACCAACATGGACTATTTCACCATCAAGAGTAACTAAAATAGAAGAAGTGATTTGGTCATTCATATCTAAGTAAATCTTACCATCTTTAGTTAAATATTTTACTAAATTATAAACATTGTTCGCAAACATCCAAGTAGAACTTGTTGGAAGTTGACCAGGAATGTTTTTAATACCTTGGCAAGATACTCCATGTTTAACTTCAATAGCACCTGGAGGCGTAATTTCACAGTTACCACCTTGGTCAATAGAAATATCAACAATTACAGAACCTGGTTTCATTTCTTTTACCATTTCTTCAGTAATAATTACTGGAGCTAACTTACCAGGAACTAAAGCACTTAAGAAGATGATGTCCATATCTTTTACAACATCACGAAGAGCTTCTCTTTCTTTAATTAACCATTCATCTGGTAATCTCTTAGCATATCCACCTTCACCAATTGCAACTTCACTAGGAACACCTAGATCAACAATTTTAGCTCCTAAACTTTGAGCTTGTTCTCTAGCATCTGGTCTAATATCAGCTGCATAAACTACTGCACCAAGTCTTTTAGCTGTTGCGATTGCTTGTAAACCAGCAACACCTGTACCAACAACTAAAACATTTGAAGGTTTAATCATACCAACTGCAGTAAACATTTGTGGAATGAATTTAGCTAAAGTATCAGCTGCCATAAGCATACCTTTATAACCAGCACAAGTACTCATTGATGTTAAGGCATCCATATTTTGTGCTCTTGAAATTCTTGGAATACCATCTAGTGTAAGTCCAATAACACCTTTTTTAGCCATCATTTTAACCATTTCATGGTTACTAGGTGCTGCAGGATGAATAAAGGTAATTAAATATTGACCTTTATGCATCATGTCAATTTCATGAACATTTCTTGCTTCATTAAAAATAGGTTCCTTAACCTTTAAGATGACATCTGCCTTTTCATAAATTTCTTTTACATCCTTAACTAAAATGGCACCAGCTTTTTCATATTCTTCATCATGGAAAAACGCTCCCATTCCAGCTCCATTTTCTACAAGAACGGTTGCTCCATCAGCAACGAATTTTTTTACCGTATCAGGAATAGCTGATACACGATTTTCCCCATGCATTATTTCTTTTGGAATTCCTATAATCATTTTTTTATCCTCCATTTATCAATAATTTCCTTCAAGTATCACAAAAAATACCTGATTACATTCAACTATATTCTACAACAGAAAGCGCTTTATTTCTAGTTGTTTTATAAATTTCTTTATTATTTTATTAGTATTAACATATTTAAAATAATATACGTTGATATATCTCATAATTATCATCATCGAAACATACAAATGTGACTTCTAACTCATTTTCTTCTAAAAATTCTTTAACTGTGTTTATCGCAATCAAAGCTGCTTCTTCTTTAGGATAACGATAAACTCCAGTACTAATATTAGGAAAAGCAATGCTCTTAATATTATGTTTTACTGCTAATATTAGACTATTCCTATAACAACTTTCTAATAATTCCTTTTCATCGTTTTTTCCACCATTCCATATAGGTCCAACGGTATGTATAACATATTTAGCTTTTAATAAGCCACCTGTAGTTATAACAGCTTCACCAGTTTTACATCCTCCAATTTTAAGACATTCTTCCAAAATGGCTTTACCACCAGCTTTATGAATAGCTCCATCAACACCTCCACCGCCCCGTAAAGTGTTGTTCGAAGCATTTACAATAGCATCAACTTCTATTTTAGTAATATCACCTTTTATAACTTTTATCATAAAAATCACCTTATATAATAATAACATCTATTAAAATATTTTTTAAGGTATTTTTATCGTTATAAACAACAAAAAAGAAAAAAATATGATATAATCTTCAAAGGATGTGATAGAATGATTGTATTTGTAGGTGCAAGTGCTAGTGGAAAAACTGAATTAGCTAAAATCCTTTGTACTAGTTTTGGATACACCAAATGTATAACTACAACAACTCGTAATATGCGAAATAATGAAAAGCAAGACATTGATTATCATTTTATCAGTAAAGAAACCTTTATGAATAAAATAACTAAAGGTGATTTTATTGAAGTTACAAATTATCAAGATAATCTCTATGGAATCCAAAAAAAGGATATTATAACTAATGGTGTTATTATTGTTGATCCTCAAGGAGCAAATACCTTAATTGATGTAATGGATGATAAAGTCTTTATTACTTATGTAGAATCAACAGAAGATTTAAGAAGAAAAAGAATGTATAATCGCGGTGATACAGAACAAGTTATCCAAAAAAGAATTTCTTCTGATTATCATATTTTTCAACCACAAAATATTAAAAGAATTGATCTATACTTAAGAAACGATGATGATTCCTTATTAAAATTAGCTCAATTAATTCATCAAAAATATCAATTATATATAGAAAAAGTGAATAATCACTAATTGTGATATTCACTTTTTTAGTTTAACAATCCTTTAGGTATAGAATAATAAAATCCTTGAATTAAATTAAATCCAATATCTAATAGTAAATCAGCTAGTTCTTTATTCTCAACACCTTTTATTATTACCTGCTTATTATCTAACAAAGAAATTTCTCTAAGCATTTTAAGAATGGAACTAACCAAGCGTTTTTCTGTAACTTTTTTAATAAATTGACGATCTAACTTAATAATATCATAATCAATCTCATCTAGTATGGCTAAAGAAGAGAACTTACTACCAAAATCATCTAAAGCGATTATAAAGCCTAAATCTTTTAAGATAGCTATTTGCTTAATACATTTGTTAGTACTAACAAATGTATTCTCATTGATTTCTATACAAACATCTTTAGGTAATAAATTATTCTCTTTTAAAAACATTTGCATTTTACTTGGGAAATTAGTATTCAATACCGTTGTAGGCATTACATTAAGAGATAAAATACTGTTTTTATATTTAGGCATCTTTTTGATCTGTTTAAACTCATGTAACGCTTTATTTATAATGTAAAAATCTAATTCCTCAGCAATACCTGTCTTCTCAGCAATATTGAAAAAGATGTCTGGTGGAATATTACCATGCCCTTGATAAACCCATCTTGCTAAGACCTCCAGATATTTTACAGATAAGTCTTTACAATCTATTACTTCTTGATATACAACATTTATTCCATCTGATTTAATAGATTCAATTAGGTCATTTGCAACATTAATATGATGTTTTAATTTATTATACATACTTCTATTAAAGCGTACGCATTGTCCTTTAGTAAATGAAGACTTGACATCATACATCGCAATATCAGAATAACTTATTAACATTTCAATATTTTGAGCATCATCTGGATAAATCGCATAACCAATACTACAAGAAACATACAAGTTCAAACTACCAATACTTACTGTTCTATTTAACTCTTTTACTAAGTACTCGATAACAGTATTTATATCATCATCATTAGTGATATCATGAAGAAAGACAATGAACTCATCACCAGATAACCTTCCAACTACACATCCATATGGTTCTAATCCTGTTAAGATTTTTCCGATTTCCTTTAATATCATATCACCAGTAGCATGTCCATAGAAATCATTTATATATTTGAAACTATCTAAATCAATGAAAAAAGCGACAATTTTTTTAGATAAATCAAATTTTTCTATTTCATGAAAAATACCCCGCCGATTATATAGTTCTGTTAAAGTATCATGATTTAAACGATACTCTAACTCTTGATTTATATTTATAATCTCAGTAACATCATGACCAACAGAGATAATATATTCTTTTTTACCATTTTTAAAAATGACATTATTAGCCCATGAAATCCATATATTTTCTTCATTTTCTTTCTTAATACATATCAACTTCTGGGACTGATATGGTGGTTCTAATATTTCCTGATACCAATCATCATTATTATATGATAAATATTTATCAAATTCGTGATAACTTTTATTAATTACTTCTTTTTCATTAATATTAAACATCTTACAATAGGAAGGGCTAGCATAAATAATTTCCCCTTTTAAATTATACTTAACAATTAAGTCCGTAGAATTATTAACAATCATTTCATAATTGTCTTTAGTCATCTTTATATCGGAGATATCAATAAGTACACCATAGTATTCTGTAGTTGATTCTTTCTGAATAATATTATTTATCCAGCAATAGTCACCAGAATCAGTAAACTTCATACTTAATTCCATTTGAAAACGTGTACCATTTTCACAATCAATTAGCTTGTGATAGTATTGTAATAACTTAGCTTTATAATCATTATGAACCAGATTAATTATATCTTTAAATGAATAGGTTTTTTGGGATTCAAAAATAGAATAGTGCTTACAAAAGTCACTACTAAATTCTACTATGACAGTTTTACTTATTAAATCTACTTTATAAAAATTTACATTAGCTAAGTCTTGATACAATTTCATATTACTCATACTACATATCTCCCTATATATTCAATCTATTTATTATAAAACAATTTTTCTATTTTTGTCAAATAAAAAGATTAAATATAGAAGTGGTTATTGTATAATTTATATTACTATGTGTCTTCCTAAATATGATTGTGTTAATGATAAACATATTATTGAAAAGATGGTTTTTAACATTTCTACTATTACTTTTTATTAAAGTATCTTATGTTAACTATCTTATTTGAGAAATTATACTGAAATAAAAGAAAGAGGATTTAGCAATTATTCAGCTAAATCCTCAAAAAAATCATACTTCATTCATTCTCAATAGAAATACATATACAGTTAATTATTATAGTAGTTAATTCATTACCAGCAAAATCTTTTCTAGGGTCTTCTAAGTAAAATGAACATGTACTTTGCCCTAAGCAATTAAGTCCAATAGCAAATCCTGCTTCATTGTTATCGTCATATGATGACCTATATTGTAATTGACCTCCTGAAACAAAACTGCTAGATAACGAAATCCATACTCTTTCTACATCATTAAACCTGCTTCCAGCTATATTACCAATATAACTAGCAACACCATATATATGTTTATTACCTTCATAAATGGTATTTATTCCTATCAAATCGAATTTTATATAATTTTGAAGTGTAGATTCTGTATATAACGAAACATCGAAGCTGCTTTTTTCTAGAGAAAATGAATTTGATTCATTAGATAACTCTCCTATACATATGCAAAAATTTGTGATTGTAATAATATTTGGTTCATTTCCTGCAAAATCTTTTTTTGGATCCTCTGGCATATAACAAATATCAACAGCATTTACATAATCCAAACTGTTTGTATAAGAAACCATTACTGCACTTTCATTATTATCATTCTTTGAACCTCTAAAGTGCAGCGTCCCACCTGATACAATAGTTTTAGAAGGATTCTTTAGATAAAATGTTCCAACATCATTAAATCTAGAACCATTTATAGGACCATCATAATATGCTGTACCATATAAATACTCTTTTCCGTTATATGAAGCTGAAAATCCTATCACATTAAATGTAATTTCACTTTGTCTTGTAGATTCTGTATATAAAGTAGCTGTAAAACTGCTCGTTTTTATTGGTACATATGGTATTCTATTATCAACCTCTATATTTGTCTCAACACATATACCATTAATACTGATAGTAACTGATTCATTCCCAGCAAAGTCCTTAGTTGGATTTTCAACAATATATTCACATATTTTTTTATCAATTCCTTTAGAGCAGTCCCAACCAGAAACCCCAGCCTCATTTATATCATTTTTAGATCCATACCAAGATAATGTACCGCCAAATAAAACTCTATTACTTAAGTTATAAAGCTTTATTGAATCAACATCATTAAAACGGTTGCCATTCAGATTACCACTATATAAAGCGTTTCCATATATATATACTTTATTGTTATAAAGAACAGGAACTCCCATTATATTAAACTTAGCATTTCCTATTGTTGTGTTTTCACAAACTACATCTCCAGTAAAAGTAGAACTAATGATTGAATTAAAGTCATAATCTGGTCTTTGTATTGGATCATAATTCACAAATTTTGAGCATAACTCATTAAAGGAATTATTTGCTCTCTTTATTATGGCATCATTAATTGCATCTGCCAATTCTGGATTGATAAATGCTATAATATCCGAAATGCAAATAGCACCATATTTTGGAAGACCAATACTTCTAGCATTTGAATCATTTATAGAACTTGACCATGAAATTAGCTTATCAGCAATATTAGATTCATTAATATCAGATGTTGAACCACCATAAAATTTAAATTTTGATGATTGTTTAGTTTCTCCACGTTCTAATGATATATTTAACTCACTGCTTATTTCACGTTTACTTAATGCAGAGATTATTTCAGCAGCATTTAAAGAATCTTTTGTTGAAAGATTAACCTTAAATGAAGTTACAACATCTACATTATTTGTAGCAAAAGTATAATAATAATCTAATCTTCCACCTGTTTTGACACCCATAATTAGATGAGTACCATAATTATCAATTATATAGTTTGCTAATTCTTCATTCGATAAATTAATTAAATTACCGCTTCTATTAATTACATTTAGGAAATTCTCAGATAGCATTGAAGAAAGACTTTCAACATTTCCAAATTCTACTATAGAATAATTTTTATATTCAGCATAAGAGTAACATCTTAAAAAACCGGATTTAGTGTAATTGCTATAATTAATTTCACTGGATACATCAAAATATGAGGATATATTTGCTAGAAAAATATCATATCTTCCTCCTAAGGAAATCTGAGATTTGATTGATAAGCTGTTGGATATTACAAACTTATCCATTGACTCTTCATATATTATTCCTGAGTAAGTTGAAGCAGAAGACTGTTCACTAATATATGACCTGTTAAAATAGTATAACAATAGTCAAACTTAAAAACAATCGGTAATTTGTGGTTATTAAACTATAAAAAAAAGGAGAAATTATTCTCCATTATAATTTTAAAATCTCCCAAGTATAATTCCAAAGTCTTTTAGCTAGTTCCTTATCTTGAGTTATTTTAGCTGGTTTCGCTATCTTTTTATTTACAAAATACTTACCAGTAAGATTTTTAGTTTCTAAAGAATCAGCCAAATAACAAATAGTTTCTGCCCCTTTTTCATATGAACTAAAGAACCACTTAAAACAATTTGTCATAAAACGAATAAATCTTTTTTCTTTATATACCCCTAAATTAGAAATAATGACTCCAGGATGAAGACAATTAACGGTAATATTTCGGGTTTCTAATCTTCTTGCTAACTCAAAGGTAAATAAAGTTAATGCTAATTTTGATTGGGAATACGCTCTTAACATTGAAAAATGATTAATAAGGTTCATATTATTAAAATCAATTTTCCCAATCTTATGAGCAACAGAAGAAACATTAATTATTCTTCCTTGAGGATTGATAATATCTAATAAAAGATTAGTTAAAAGAAAAGGAGCTAAATAATTTACATGTAAGTGTAGTTCAAAACCATCAATTGATACCTTTCTTTGATAATTCATCGTTCCGGCATTATTAATCAATATATCAAGCTCTTTATAGTTTTGTTTAAATTCTTTTACAAACCTTTTAATATCATCAAAAGAACTCAAATCACATAACATTAAATTTACTTGATTATTACCACTTAGTATTCTTATTTCACTTAAAGCTTCTTTCCCACGTAATTCATTTCGACAAAGAATTATAATTCTATGCTTCTTTTTAGCAAGTTCCATGGCACATGCTTTACCTATTCCTGAACTAGCTCCAGTTATGAGTATTGTTTTTTGTCCTTCCATTTTAATTAACTTCTCCTATTTTACTTCTCTTTCATTATAAATGATTCTTGAAATTATGTAAAATGTAAATTATATTAGTTAAAAACTAGGATAGTTGAGAAATATTTGTTATAATGGGAATAGTTAAATTAATTGGAGTGATTATGATGAAGGATACAAAAACATATTTAGATCATTTACAAGAACTAGAGGATATGAAAGAAGAAGATCGTAAAATCTTTTATAAGCTTAAACAAGCTAAAGAAGTTCATTGTGATAGATTTAATAAATATTGCTTATTTGTTTCTTTACATAAAGAACAATGTTATAAAGATTGTCAATATTATCAAGATACAATACAACCACTTGAAGATAAAAGTTTACAATTATTAGTGGCGATTGAAAATAAAAAGAAAGAAATTAAAGAAAAATATGGGGAGCTAGATTAAAAAAATGACTTCTGTTAAATATACAGAAATCATCTTTATATTGGACTCTATTTTAAGTGTGGGTATTTAACTCACACTTTTTAATTTGCATACATATTTTCATAAAAAATAAACAGTATAAATTAATTTCTATAATAATAAGATGTAATGCCAATTTAAAGGCATGACCCCAAATAATCTGGAATCATGCCATATCTAATTTTATCAACTTATTTTTATTAGTCAGTAGGATTAACTAAATAATTTCCTCTATTCTTTAATAGTACTTTAGTACCTTCAACAACTGCTGTTAATGGATTATTAGCAATTCTTACAGGTAATTGTACCATTTCTGAGAAGTAATCTACAACACCTGGTATTAATGCTCCACCACCATTAACAATGATACCATTATCAACTAAATCTGCTGATAATTCAGGTGGTGTTTGTTCAAGAACGGAATACACAACATTAGTAATTTCATCAAAGATTGGTAATAATAACTTACGAATTTCTTTAGATGAAATCTTTGTTGAAGCTGGTAATCCAGTAACTAAATCTCTACCA
>DATCKO010000093.1:0-1692 GCA_036562215.1 Haloplasmataceae bacterium
AGATACTCCTAAGCAACAAGCTAATTGATGTATTGTTTCATATTCATGTATATTAATATCATCAGATATTAGAAGCTCTGCTGCAAATTTATATTTACATTCTAATATAGTTAGATTAAAAGCATCTTTTTCTACACTAGTAAACATCAAATCCACAATATATATTCATGTCTATCTAACTAATTTATGCCATAATAAATATTGTACAAATGAACATAAATTAACTATTACTTAATATTTTAATATTTTTTGTGTCTGTCGAAGTATACTAAAAATAATGTTATTCCAAATCGACAGAAGATTTTAATTAGTCTATTACTAATCCTTGACCTGTATGTTCCTCCTCATCATAGTAATAATGTGCAGTACAAATATATACATCATCTAAAGAATGTTTAAACTCATTCTTGTTAGGAAATTCAATCAAAAGCCCTTTTTTCATTGCCTTTTCTGGCAATGGAACAATATAATCCTTTATCTCCTCTATTACTTCCAGTTTTCTACCATTTTGTATATCTTTTTTCCATCTTTCTATTGTTCCATCTTTTATAAGTGTATCATATATTTCTCTAGGGATTGCATTATAATTAAAGATATTTCTAAACATTTCCTTTGCTTCATTTTTTAATCTTTTGTAAACCTTTGGAGCTTGAGTAAATGGGATTTTTAAATCTTCCAAAAATATAGTAAATATTTTAGGCAGTGTTGCAGTTACTATAGAGAATTTCCCTCCCATATCAGTTATCATTTTTAACCCATATAGTAAATATGCAACTATTTCTGCATCATACATTTGAAGTTCATCTATTACAACCTTGGAATATGCTAAAGTTGACAAAGGAACTTCAAAGCCTTGATATTTAAATACAAATGTAAACAGCTGGTCAACTGTGGATACTGATAATGGAGATTGAAACTGCTTTGCCTCAGTTATTTTTACATACAAATCATCTTTATTTTTTATTAAGTTCATATAATATCCAATCATATCAGAATGTATAAGTGTAGCTTTTTTGTATCCATAACCATAATCATATCCTCTAGGGTCTTCAATTGATAATCTTTCATATATTGCATTGATAGCTACCTTTAATGGAAGTGTATAAAACATCTTGTCCTCTTTCATCCAAAGACAGCATGCTTCAGTTTTCCCTATCCCAGTACTTCCAATTACAACTAAATTCTTATCAGAATTATTATACATAAAATTTTGTATATCTCTTAATTGTGGATATGCTTTCTTTATTATTTCATACAAATACAATCCTGTTTTATCATCTTTTGGAGAAATTTCTATTGAGTCAAACATTGCACTCGCAGCATAATCAAGTCTATTTAGTAAACCTTTAATTTTTATATATCGATAGAACAAATCTTTATTTGTGTTATACATTCTATGAATATTATTTAGACCAAAGTATTTTCTAATCTTATTAGTATATTTAAATTCTTTTACACAGGGGAAGTCTTTCTGTACCAATTGTAGGTTTTGGTTTAAATCGAGTCTACAAATTTCTTTTAGATAATTTTCTTCATCAGGACCAATATTGAAAAAATCCCTTACATGGCTAAAGCCAATACAGTTATAAAGAATTATTTTGTCGTCATTGCGATATCCATCCCTATCCAGTATGTCCTCATTTACAGCAAGTAGGCTTAATACTTCATGAGGGATTTCAATATATCCAGGAA
>DATCKO010000215.1:0-2956 GCA_036562215.1 Haloplasmataceae bacterium
GTATAGCTCTCAATAGTTCTAAAAAACTATTTTTTTACAGCCCCTTTTATTTATTTCAGATATTATTTCTTGTTCATTAAATAGAGGTTCGTTACATTGATAGTTTTCACAAATATAACAAGCAATTTCTTTCGTAAATATTTCATACTCTTTGAATAGGTTAGTTTCATATAGAGTATCTTTATATAAAATGACATTTGTGGTAAAAGGTAAGTATTTCTCATTATATATTTTTATAATGTGTTAATGTCAATATTATTTTTACCTGTAACAAGGACTATTTTGCGTTTCGAAGCTATATAAAACATATAAGCAGTTAACATATATATATAAGCTTGGGGACTTTCTTTTATTTTTGAGGCAAAATATTCAAACTGCTTCTTAGCTAGTTCACTTAAACCAATATCATCAGTTATTTCTGATAGACGTATAAAATTCATAGTGATGACACTGTTACCTGATGGTATAGCTCCATCTAAGAGAGGTTTTATTTTCATAATTAGTTCTTCACTATCTTTACCAGTTTGATAAAAACCACCTTTTTCATTATCTAGAAATAAATCAAGCATACGGTTATTATAATCAAGAGCTTGGGTTAAATAACACGATTTACCAGTGGAAAGAAATAGTTCTATTAAACTAAAGACTAAAAAGGCATAATCTTCTAAATACCCTAAATACTTAGCTTCACCATCACGATATCTAGAAAGAAGTCTTTTTTCATTTGTGATGAGATTTTTATTAATGAACTCTAGAGCTTTTTCAGCTTTTTCTATATAAGTTTGATTATCAAATATTCTACCAGCAATCGCAAGACTTGTAATCATTAAGGCATTATTAGATGTTAATATTTTATCATCAATATGAGGATGTACTCTCCTATCACGATGGTTATATAATTTGTATCTTATATTTTCCCATTTTTCGTTATCAACATCAACATCATCTTTATGTATTAGATTTAAAATGTTTTTGCCTGCAAAATTACCTTTTTCAGTCATATTAAAATGCTTAATTAAGAAACGGGCTTCTTCTAGAGATAATATACTTTTTATTTCTTCAATAGTCCAAGTATAAAATTTACCTTCTTCACCTTCGGAATCAGCATCAATAGCGCTATAAAAAGCTCCTTCGTTAGTAGTCATTTCATTTAAAACAAATGAAATAATCTTTTCTGCTATTTCTTTATAGATTTCTTTATGAGTTAATTGATATGCTTCGGAGTAAGCGATTATTAGTAAAGAATTATCATAAAGCATCTTTTCAAAATGGGGTATTAACCATTTATCATCAACAGCATATCTTGAAAAACCATAACCAATATGGTCAAATATACCGCCTTTATACATTTGGATTAATGTTTTTTCTACCATTTTAATTGCGTAAGAATTATTTCGATATATACCATAGCGTAATAAGAACAATAAATTATGAGGGGAAGGAAATTTTGGTGATTTACCAAAACCACCATATATATCATCAAAATTATTCTTTAATTGTTCATAAGCTTTATCAATTATGTTTTCTATTAACTCATCATGTTCACTATTTTCCAGATAATTACGAATAATCCTAGTAATATCATCAGCAGAGTTTAGTAAATCACTTTTATTATCTTGCCATTTACTAATAATGACTTCTAATAAATCCATTAAACCAATCATTTGATTTTGAGAATACTTTGGAAAATAGGTACCAGCAAAAAAAGGTTTTTTATCAGGGGTCATGAAAATAGTCAATGGCCATCCACCATGACCAGTTAAACCCATACATACTTCCATATATATATTATCGATATCAGGTCTTTCTTCTCTATCTACTTTTATAGAAACAAAGTGTTCATTCAATAATTTAGCGACTTCTTCATCTTCAAAGCATTCCTTTTCCATCACATGACACCAGTGACATGAATGTTATATTTCCAAAGTTAATGATACCCGATAGACAGAAAAACGGGTAAGTCTTCAGCTTTTGCTTTTTCAAAAGCCTCATCAGTCCATGTAAACCAATCAATGGGATTATACGCATGGGCTAATAAGTAAGGTGATTTTTCGTTTATCAATCTATTGGGTTTATTAACATTAGTCATATTATCAACCTCCTTTACTTTAATTAGTTCACTATTTATTGTATCCATAGAAGCTGATTATATATATTGAGTATTTTTTAAGTGACTTAACATGAAGGAGTTCACAAAAAAGAATAATTAAATAATCATGAGCATTATTTAAAGGCAGAAAAAAGTAAAGTATATTAATTACCATTTGGATTAGTTTCTTCAAAATAATTTAAGCATAACTAAATAATCTAAACTATTTGATTTATGTTTGAAACCAATGTATATTAAAGTGTATTTATTTTATAGACATTTTACTTATTAATAAGATAAAATAATTCTATAAAAAGTAATATATTATACAGGTGATAATTATGCCCATAAGTAATATAACACAACCAGAATTAATAGATATTAATGATAAGTTAAGATTACGAAAATTTGATAATAATTATTTATTTGCGGTTAATTGGTATCAGGATATAGAAACCGTTTACTTGGTTGATGGAGTTAAAGAACCATATAGTGATGATAAAATAAAAACTATGTATGAATACCTAAACAATAAAGGTGAACTATATTTTATCGAGATTAAAGAAGATTATGAGTTTATTCCCATAGGTGATGTTACTTTTTGGCAATATGATTTACCAATAGTAATAGGTGATAAAAAATACCGTAGTAAAGGAATTGGAAAACAAGTAGTGAAAGCCCTAATTAATAGAGCTATTGATTTAGGATATAAAGAGTTATATGTAAAAGAAATATATACATATAATATTTGTTCTCAACGATTATTTGAAAGTTTAGGTTTTGTTAGAATAGGAAATACAGATAAAGGTTTTTCATATAAATTAACATTATAGGTAGATAAAGTTATGAAACTATTAGATAAATATT
>DATCKO010000141.1:0-9459 GCA_036562215.1 Haloplasmataceae bacterium
CTATTGGTGGGTATACACTATTCGAGAAAAACTCAACGAATGGTTTTTTAGAACCAAAATTTCAAGAATGGTTAAGTATTAATAAAGATATCACTAATTTTATTATTGTTGGCTGCTGTACTGATATTTGTATCTTACAGTTTGCCCTTACTTTAAAAACACATTTTAATCGTTTAAATAAAGAAAGTAGGATTATTGTTCCGATAAATGCGGTAAATACCTATGATGGTGGATTGCACGATGGAGAACTAATGCATATTATGGCTTTATATAATATGATGATAAATAATATTGAATTAGTTAAAGAAATAAGGATGTAGAGGTATTTTAAATGGATATTAAGCGAAATCTAAGTTTGTTGACTGACTTTTATGAATTAACAATGGGCAGTGGTTATTTTGAACATCACAAAAAAGATACAATTGCTTACTTTGATCTCTTTTTTCGTGATATTCCTGACAATGGCGGCTTTGCGATAATGGCAGGATTAGAACAAGTAATCGAATATTTAAACAATTTACATTTTACCGAAGAAGATATTGCTTTTTTAGAAAGTAAGAAGCTTTTTAGTGCTGCGTTTTTAGATTATTTAAGAAATTTCAAATTTAGCTGTAGCATATGGGCTATTGAAGAAGGAATGCCAGTTTTTCCTTACGAACCAGTGATTACTGTAAAAGGTCCAATAATAGAAGCACAATTAATTGAAACGATGTTACTTATCACTATAAATCACCAAAGTTTAATTGCGACCAAAGCTAATCGAATAGTAAGAAGTGCAGGAAATCGACCTGTAATGGAGTTTGGTAGTCGGAGAGCTCAAGGTTATGATGGAGCAATATATGGGGCTAGAGCAGCGTACATTGGTGGATGTATAGGTACAGCTTGTACTTTAAGTGATAAAGATTTTGGTGTTCCAGCCTTAGGTACAATGGCTCATAGTTTTGTACAATTATTTGACTCCGAGTATGAAGCCTTTAAAGCCTATGCGATGACATATCCTGCAAATTGCACACTTTTAGTTGATACCTATAATGTTTTAAAATCAGGAGTACCTAATGCGATAAGAGTCTTTAATGAAGTTGTCGTACCTAAGGGATATCGTCCACAAGGGATTAGAATTGATAGTGGTGATATAACCTATTTATCTAAAGAAGCCCGTAAAATGCTAGATAAAGCAGGATTTCCAGATTGTAAAATCATCGCTTCCAACTCTTTAGATGAATATATCATTAGGGATTTAATGGTTCAGGGAGCAGCAATTGATATATTTGGTGTAGGTGAAAGACTTATTACCTCTAAATCATCACCTGTTTTTGGTGGAGTGTATAAATTATGTGCCATTGAGAAGGATGGTTATATTGAACCAAAAATAAAGATTAGTGAAAATGTCGCAAAAATCACTAATCCAGGCTTTAAACAAGTCTATCGTTTATATGATAACGAAACTAATAAGGCATTAGCTGATGTCATAACATTAAATGATGAGATTATTCCTGAAAATAAAGAATATGAGATTTTCGATCCCCAAAATCCATGGAAACGTAAAACCTTATCCAATTTTAAAGCACGAAAACTATTAGTACCAATATTTGAAAATGGTAAATGTATATATAAATCACCAACATTATTAGAAATCAAAAATAAATGTCAACAGGAAATTGACACTTTATGGGATACTGTCTTACGCTTTGAAAATCCACATAAATACTATGTTGACTTATCACAAAGATTATGGGACTTAAAAAATAAGATGCTTTATGAATATTCCATAAAATAAGATAAGATAACAAAAAGATGATGATTTATAAAAGGAAGAATAAAATAATGAATACCATACTAAGCTATGATAAAAGTAGGATTAAAGGACCATTTGATATAATTGGCGATGTTCATGGTTGTTATGATGAATTAATTATGCTTTTAAAGAAGTTGAATTATGAAATTGATAATAATAAAGTAAAACATAAAGAAATGCGGAAAGTAATCTTTGTTGGTGATTTGGTTGACAGAGGTCCTAAAATTGTCGAAGTACTAAAGTTAGTTATGAGTATGGTTTATGACCAAGTTGCTTATTGTGTACAAGGAAATCATGATAATAAACTCTATCGAAAATTAGAAGGAAGAAATGTTCAAGTAAAAAATGGTCTTGAAGAATCGTTAAGTCAATTAACAAATGAATCAGATTTTTTTAAGAATGATGTTAAAAAATTTTTAAAAAATCTTGATTATTATCTTATTTTTGATGATTATAAATTGGTCATTAGTCATGCTGGATTAAAAGAAGAGTATATTGGAAAAACTTCTAAAAAGATTTTTGAGTTTACTTTATATGGTGAAACGACTAATGAAACTGATGAGTTTGGTTTACCTATTCGCTATCTTTGGGCTAAAGATTATCATGGGAAACCTCTAGTCATTTATGGTCATACACCAAATCTTGAACCTTTATGTATAAATAATACCATTAATATTGATACTGGATGTGTGTTTGGTAATAAATTAACCGCTTATAGATATCCAGAAAATGAGTTTGTTTTTGTTAAAGCCTTAAAGACTTACTCAATACCAGCTAGACCAATTAAATAGTAAAGGAATGATATTATGGATTTTTTAGATATTATTTATTCACGCCGTAGTATTAGAAAATATCAAGAACCACAAATAAGTGAGGATGACCTTAAAAAGATATTAAAAGCAGGGTTTCAAGCACCATCAGCACATAATCGTCAACCTTGGGAGTTCATTGTCATAACTGATAATAAGATTAAAGAGACTATCGCTAAGATACATCCATATGCAAAGATGTTACCAAATGCCGAGTATGGAATAGTTGTATGTGGAGATAAAAATAAGCAAACTGAAATGGGCTTTTTAGTTGCAGATTGTGCAGCTGCAATAGAAAACATGTTACTAGCAACACATAGTTTAAATTATGGAGCAGTGTGGTGTGGTCTTTATCCTATAGAGAAATTAATAACTTTTATAAGTAAAATTTTCGAATTACCAAGTAATATAATACCTATAGGTTTAATTGCTTTAGGAACAATAGGAGAAGAAAAAGCACCTCGAGATAATTATGATGTTAATAAGATTCATTTTAATAAATGGTAAAAGGTCTTGCGTAAGCAAAGACCTTTTTAATAAAACTTATAAGTTAAAGTTATTGAATTACTAGTCATTTTATCGACATATACTTTACATAATAACTTACGGTCATATAGTAGTAAAGGAAAAGATTCTCCTTCTTTTAACAAATCACTATCTTGTGCTGGATAATTATATTGTGAAATAAAATCATCTCCATCAGCTTCTACAATTTTGATTAATTTATATGGTGAGTTGGAGTTATTGTATTCTAATAGGTGGGAATATTCATACATATTATGAGTATTAGTGGGTAACACAGCATTCACGTGATACATTATTAAACCACTTTTTTTAAAAAAAGGATTGGTTTTATTTAAACCAGTAGGTGTATAGTAACTTAACACAAAGTATTCATCAAAAAGCGTATTAAAATCATTAGATACAATAATAGCATCTCCAGATGAGGCAAAATCATTAATGGTGATTGTAAGAGATTCCTCAACTACAATGGGTTCAATCCAATCAAGTAATAGTTTACTAAATGGATTATGGTCCCCTACATTAAAATCCATTATATCCGCACTACCTAGACCACCGATATTATTATCTTCATATTCTGTATAGTCATAAATCTGTAAGGCCAAATAAATGACCAGTTTCATGAATTAATGTACGAGCATCTTTGTCTTCAAAGAAGAAATCCATACCAGTGAATACATAAGCATCTATATCGTAATTTTTCCATGATACATAATTATACTCACTTACTCCACTAGTTGCGGTATAGTAGTATTGGTAAGCCCAATAAATAGTGTTACTATCAAAAGAATAAAGCGTTTATGCATCTTCATGTTTCTTCTCCTAATCAATTAATAGTAAATTTGATATATATTATATAAAATATATAAGAAAAAATGAAGTCAAATATAGCGATAAAAAAAGGATTAAGATATGCTTAATCCTTTTAATATTAATAAAATTTAATGGTTAGAGTAATGGTATTATTAGTTAAGTCATCTACTGTGACATTACATAATAGTTTATTATTATAGAGTTTTAATGTATATGAATCTCCCAATTGAAGTAAGTCACTATTATTTGCTTCATTTCCAGTTCGCGAGATATTGTCATCTCCATCAGCTTCTTCAATTTTGATTAGTTTATATGGGGAATCGGAGTTATTATATTCAAAGTAATAAGAATAATCATACATATTATAAATATCATTAGGTAAACTCGCATTTACATGATACATGATTAAACCGCTCTCTGTAAAATAAGGGTTACTTTCATTTAAGCCAGTTGGTGTATAGTAACTTAGAATAAAATATTCATCAAAAATAGTTTGAAAATTATTGGTTATGATAATAGCATCTCCAGATGAAGCAAAATCATTAATGGTAATGGTTAGTGAATCTTCAACTACTATCGGGTCAATCCAATCCAGTAAAAGTTTACTAAATGGATTATGATCACCTCTAGTATTATCCATCATATCCGCTCCACCTAATCCACCAATATTATTATCTTCATCTTCTGTATAATCATAATAGTCTTCTAGTCCTAATAAGTGACCTGTTTCATGAATTATCGTCCAAGCATTTTCTTCACCATTTTCATAGAAGAAATCAATACTAGAGAAGACGTATGAATCAAATTCATATTCTCCCCAAGAGACATAATCAGAGTCATCTTCACCACTTGTTGCGATATAGTAGTATTGAAATGCCCAATAGATAGAATCATCATCATTGTATTCGATTGGAGCAGAATATACTATGTGGATACCATCAATAAAACCATCATTTTCTGAATCGTATTTTGATAGATCTAGATCTGGATAGTTTGTTAAATAATAACGTATAGCTTCTTCGATTAGTAAATCAACACCAGAGGCATAACTATTATATTCACTAGTCCAATATTCATAATAAGCATAATTGTAATTAGCGGTATATGGTTCTAAGACATCACCACCAATGTTTAACTTACCATAAGAACTAGTTTGATAATATGATTTTAAAGTTTCGAACTTACTACCATCACCAAAAAAGCCATAGTTAATCATTTCCAGTTCATCTTGGGTAAAATGATCATCTGGAAATTGAATTGGGATTACAAGAATATTAACATTACCTATAGAAGGTAATAAATAGAATGAATAGTCTTCACCATAGTAACTGTCAACTGCATCTTGCATTTTCTCATCAATATTTTTGCGTATTGATTCTTTATCAACTACTTCTATTGGTTTTTCATTAGAAGTACCAATTTCATGTTTTCCAATATTAGAAGTATCATCTTTTTCTAATACTAACCACTCATTAGGATTAAAAGTAGCTGTAGGGTTTAGGATATCGCCTTTTCTAATAATCGTATGGTCTTTACTAGCATTAGCAACCCCTCCAATAGTCCAAGACGACTTAGCACCAATTTTACCAAAGATATCGATAATATTCTCATTTTTAACTAATGCGATAACATCGTCACCATTAAAGGACATAACTTGATTATTGGTAGGTAGACCACCGCTATTAATTATAGCTTTTAAATTAGCTTGATTATTATAAATTACGAGTATATCACCATGGGCTAAAGAGCCGCTTAAATTGAGTTTATTTGTAGGAGTAGTAGCACCATTAACATAGATTACTATTTTATAGATTGATAAATCAATTGTTTTACCTGTATTATTGAAAATTTCGATATATTTGTTATTGGAAGTACCTTCGAAATATTCACTAATAAATAAATCACTAGAGTATCCCAACCATTTAGCATATAAGGTAATATTTTCGCCTGGCATTTTAGTAAAAGTGAAAGGAATAGTACATTCGCTATCAACAAACCAACCACCAAAACTAAATCCTGTTTTAGTAGGATCAATTGGTTTTGTTATTGATGAATTAAATTCAGCTGTTATTGGATTGATTTCTGTTCCCCCATTAGAATTAAAGTTTATAGTATAAGTATTGATATTCCATTTAGCATATAAAGTGATATTTTCATTTGGCATTTTATCAAAAGTAAACGGAGTAGTATAAGCATTATCAGTATACCAACCACCAAATGTATAACCTGTTTTAGTAGGATCAATTGGTTTTGTTATTACTTGACCTGCTTCTTCTATTATATCATCTACTTGAGTACCCCCATTAGACTCAAAACTAATAGTGTATTTATTACTAATCCATTTGGCATATAAAGTGATATTTTCGCCTGGCATTTTAGTAAAAGTAAATGGAATAGTACATTCGCTATCAACATACCAACCATTAAAAGTATAATTGGTCTTTGTTGGATCATCGGGTTTTGTAATATCAGTATTATAGTCTTGGGTAATAGCAGTTACAAGACTACCACCATTACTATTAAATGTAATAGTATATTGGTTAATTGTCCATTTGGCATACAAGGTAATATTCTTATTAGGCATCATTTTAAAAGTAAATGGACTTTCTAATTTACTATCTGTATACCACCCAGAAAAGGTATAACCTGTTTTTTCTGGATCTTTTGGTTTAGTAATTGGAGTTTTAGGTTTAGCAGTTATCGCTTGTATTTGATTTCCTCCGTTACTTTCAAAAGTTATAGTATAGTATTTTTGACAACCAACTATAAGTGTCATAAATAGTAAAAAAATAGCTATGAAATAGCATCGTTTTTTTATCACCATATTCTCCTCCTAATCAAGAAAAGTAATTACATTATAGCTTAAATGTTAGTTTTTTTCTACATAATAGAATGAAAAATACCGAAAAGAGAAAAAACTCCATAGGGATACTATGGAATCAATTATTTTATTATGTGTTAAGCAAGTAGTAAATTAAACATTGCAAAAAAATGTAGAATTGTACCAGCTAGAACAAATAAGTGCCATAAACCATGATGAAATTTAAACCAAGTAAAAATATAAAATAACACTCCAATACTATAACAAACGCCACCAATAATTAAAAAGATAAAACCTAATAAATTCATTCCTTGAAGTAAAGGACCAATGAAAAAAACAAAAGCCCAAGCCATTAGTAAATATATAATAACATGAATGAATTCATACTTATTTATCCAAATACTTTTAAAGACTACTCCTATAATTGCTAAACCCCATTGAATACCAAATATTACCCAATTAAGATAATTTGGAAAGGCGATAAAACAAAGTGGCGTGTAGGTACCAGCAATAATTACATATAAAGCAGAGTGATCAAGTCTTTCAAAGACATTTTTAGCTTTTCCTTTAGGTAAAGCATGATATAAGGTACTCATTAAATACATAAATATAGCTGAACATCCAAAAAGAGTCATTCCTACTACTTCTTTCGGGTTCTTAGACCATACAATAATTAAAACTAATCCTGCAATAGAAAGTAAGAACCCAATACCATGTGATATCGCATTAAATAATTCTTCTCCAAGGGTAAAGTCTTTTTGGATTTCTAATAATCTTTTGCGTTTAGTTTCTTCTTTATGGTGTTTTAAATGTTCCACAAAAAAGTTAATTAGCTCTTTGGTTAGCTTAGTCTTTTCTTCCATGCTATCACCTCTTATATAGTCATATTATATATTAAAAAAAGTTTAATGTAAATTAGTGATATTGTATAATAGACATATTACAAAATAAACAGTAAAATGATAACTAAAGGAAGTGATAAAGATGTATTATGATACACATGCTCATTTAAATGCTGATAATTATTTATATAATGTGGAAGATATTATTAAGGAAGCTTTTAATGAAGGTGTTAAACTAATTAATGTTATTGGTTTTGATCCTAAGACTAATAAACTAGCAAATAAAATAGCACAAAGTCACCATAACATATATGCCTCAGCAGGATTACACCCTACGGATGTTGATAATTTCTCAACACAAGATTTAATCGATTTAGAGTTTTATCTTAAACAAGAAATAACAGTCGCAGTAGGCGAATGTGGTCTAGATTATTATTGGAATAAAGATACCAAAAGTAAGCAATTTTTTTATTTTGAAAAGCAAATAGAATTAGCCAAAAAATATCAAAAACCCATAATCATTCATGTGCGAGATGCCTTTTTAGATAGCTATGAGATCTTAAAAGATGCTGTGAAAGATGGTTTACTTACTGGTGTAATGCATTGTTATAGTGGTAGTCTAGAAATGGCAGAAAAATTCTTAGATTTAGGTCTATATATATCTTTAGGGGGACCAGTGACATTTAAAAATGCTAAGACACCAAAAGAAGTGGCCAAAGTTGTTCCAATAGATCGTTTATTAATTGAAACAGATTGTCCTTATTTAGCTCCTCATCCTTATCGAGGAAAAGAAAATAAACCTAGTTTACTTCCGCTTATTGCACAAGAAATATCCCAAATTAAAGATATACCGATAGATACTGTAGGATTCCAGACAACAGAAAATGGGAAAAAATTATTTAAAATAAAATAATTTGATAAAAAACACCAAAATATTACATACTAATATTGTACTAATTAAAAAAAGGAAGTGTGTTTATGAGTTCTAGAAAACATAGTTTTCTTTTTGGTACAGTATTAGGTATCTTAATTGGTGTTTTATTTTTTGTGTCCGTTTATTTACTTTATTACATAGGTGATAATCAAAATCGTTTTGCGACAAATAAAATCACGTATAATGTCAATGTCGAAAGTGTCATGAATCAAGCTATTAAAAAGGCTAGCCCTAGTGTTGTTGGTATTGTGAGATTTAATAAAGGTAAGGAAAGTGGCACAGGTTCAGGAGTAATCTATAGACTTACCAATCAAGATGCTTATATTATTACTAATCAACATGTCATAAAAAACGCTGAAAAAATTGAGGTAGCCTTTCCAGATGAGCAAAGAGTAGAAGCGAAAGTTGTTGGAGAAGATCTTTTAACTGATTTAGCGGTTGTAAAGATACCCCGAGGTAATATAACCCAAACTATTGAATTTTCCGATTCTAATCAATTAGAAGTCGGCGAGTTTGTTTTTGCGATAGGTAATCCTTTAGGTTTAAACTTTTATGGTAGTGCTACTTTAGGAATTGTTTCATCTAAAGAAAGATTAATACCTATTGATATTGATAAAGATGGTGAATATGACTGGTTTGCTAATGTCATACAAACAGATGCTGCCATTAACCCAGGAAATAGTGGAGGTGCATTAGTAAATATAGATGGAAAGTTAATTGGTATCAATTCCATGAAAATTGCTTCAAGTAATGTGGAAGGAATTGGTTTTTCGATTCCATCTAATATTGTACTGCAAGTAATAAATGATATTGAAAAATATGGTGAAGTCATAAGACCATTTATAGGTATTCAACCAGTTAGTATACATAAATTAAATGAAGAAAATAAAAAAAAGCTTGGTGTGGAATATATAACTAAGGGA
>DATCKO010000145.1:0-10665 GCA_036562215.1 Haloplasmataceae bacterium
ATCAATATCAAATAGAAATAAAGGATTATCAATTTCGACATATTTAACCATATCAGGATGATTATTTATAACTATTTTCCCGCCGTTATCACCTTTAATTAGTAATAATTCCTTCTTCAAACAACTTGGAAAAATTACTGGGCTACCTTTAGTCCCTTTATAACAGGGAATAATAATTCTATTTTGGTTATGTTGAAACTCATCAATTAATAAAGAGATGGTTTGACAATCCATTAAAGGTTGATCACCAGTAAAAAAAGCATATCCCATACTTTCTTTGGCTGTTAGTAATCCGACTTTTATGGCTTCACTTTGACCTAAATGAGCATTTTCATTAAATACCACATTTATACCCTTTTGATATCCTATATTTTGAATTCTTTCATCACTTACAATTAAAAGTCTATAGGAAAAAGCGCTTTTTTGGACCACATCGATGGTATACTCAATTATTGGTCGCTCTCTAAAAGGAAGTAACAATTTATTTTGTCCCATCCGTTTACTTAGTCCAGAAGCCATAATTAAGGCACTAATCATTAAATATATCCCCAATAATTTTTTCAGCAAGGGTAAAATAACTGTCTAAAGAAAAACTATTTTCATCTATTAAATACTGCATAGATGCCCCCATCATCAGTGAAACCATAATATAAGGTAAAATCTTTTTAGTTTCTTCATCAAGTTTTTGATAGTTTTCATTCATCACCAAAACTTCAGTTATATTTTTTCGCCATTCACTAAAGCTTTGTTGAAATTTATCTCTAATTTCAGGATTTACGGTACCTTGAACCCAGTAATCAAATTGCACATAATCGACCTTTTTATGGTTAAGAATGTCATCCTGTTTTTCCTTAAATAGCCCTCTGATATTTTCCATAAAGGATTTGTTTTCTAAATCCACTGATTCAACGCGTTTTTCCGAAAAACGTTTTTGCAGTTCATCCATCAAACTAATCAAAAGGTCATTTTTCGTAGGAAAATAATAATGGAGATTGGATTGACTCATATTTGCTTCTTTCGCAATTAAATGCATCCTAGTACCACTAATCTTTTCACGTGCAATAACTTCTAATGTAGCTTTAAGTATTTTTTCAATAATTTCTTTCGACATTTGTATTCCTCTTTTCATGAAATTTCATATATTATTACTTAATTTCATAATACATGAAAAATATTTATCAGTCAATCGCGTTTAAAATCGTTTCCACAATTCATTAGCTAGTGCTCTACTCTTCGCATATATTTCTTCTTCATCGATATTTTTAAGGATCCGGTTTTCCATGATTATCTTTCCATTAACAATAGTTGTTAAAACATTTCGACCACTAATACCAAATAATAAATGACTATTTATGTTTTGCTCATTAATTGGGGTTGGAGCTTGATAATCTACAATTATAATATCAGCTAAAGCATCCTTTTTAATGATACCTATTTTATTATCAATAAATCTTTCTGTTATGAGACGATTGTTATTGAAAAGCATGTCAGGAATTTCTGTCCAAGCCACAGTAGAATCATGATTATCATGTTTATGAATTAAATTAGCCACTTTATATGATTCCATCATATCTGTAGTATAACCATCAGTACCTAGTCCTAATAAGATACCTTTTTGATACATATCCAATACTTTAGCACACCCAACCGCATTACCCATATTAGATTCTGGATTATGAACCACAATTGTATCAGTATCCTTAAGCATGGCTTTTTCTTCATCATTAATATGTATACAATGAATGGCTAGAGTCTTTCTTCCTAAAACACCTTTACTAAAGAATCTTTCAATAACTCCTTTACCATATTTGGCATGAGAATCTGTGACATCTTCTTCGCCTTCAGCACAATGAACATGAAAGCCTGTATTAAGTCCAGCGATTTCCTCTAAGCACTTATCTAGGGTCTTATCTGAAAGTGTCATTGAAGCATGTAGACCAAAAGTAGCTTTTAACATATCATCATTTTGGGTATTACAATATTTGATAAAATCCACATTTTCCTTAATACCCGCTAAAGCGATATCTTCACCATCGCGGTCCGATGTTTCGTAACAGAGATTACTTCTAATACCTACCTTTTGACTAGCCTCAGCAATTTTAAATAGACTATCTTTAACCGCAAAAGGACTAGCATGGTGGTCAAAGACGGTGGTAACACCATTTTTAATTTGATCAATCATTTGCGTTATCGTACTATAATATACATCTTCTAAAGTTAACTTTTTATCTAAACGCCACCACAATCCTGAAAGAATATCTGTAAAACATTTCGCTTTAGGACTATCATTATCAATACCACGAGCAAAGGTACTATAATAATGCATATGGGTATTAATAAAACCTGGCATGATCAGTTTATTCTTTGCATCAAGGTATTGATAATTGTGATACTTGGCTTTTATGGTATCTGTCTTACCACAATCGATTATCTTATTACCATCAATAACTACAGCCCCGTTATTAATTATGGGTTGTGTACTATCTCTTGTGATAATACAACCATTACCAACTATTAGCATTTACATCCTCCCTTTCATAATAAATACCTATATTTTTCGATACAAGTGTTAATTACTTCCATAAACTTTGAACTTATTGATTTCTCACCTAGTGTATAAGATACTACTTCTTGATTTTCTAAACGTACCTTAAAAGTACCTTTTTCTTCATCAAGTAGAATAAAACCAATATTATTACTACGATAAAAGTCTTGTTCATTCCAAAATATCGTCAATTTATCTACATAAGGTTTACCATCATGAGGACAAAAAACTGCACAATTTCCACATTCATTACACATTCCATCTATATGAATTACTTGTGGTTTATTATTAATTAAGATTGTGATATTCGCTCTATTAGGACAAACATCAACACATAACTCACATACATGATTACATGCTAGACACCTATGTGCTTCCTCATTATTTTGCTTAGGTTCAATTAATATACCTTTTTTCTCTAGTAGTTCTGGTGTTGAAAAAGAAAGCTTTGTTTCTGTAAAGTTATTATCTAAACCTAACTTATTTAATATAGCTTTTGCAACGGTTTTACCATCTGATATAGCGGAAACAATCGTCTTAGGGCCTCTTACCATATCACCTGCTACATAGACATTAGGTATATTAGTTTCATTATCTTCATTAATTACTGGATAATTTTGTTCATTAAGCAAAATACCATTTTGTTTTAGAATATCACTATCTAAAGTTTCACCTGTTGCTATAACGATACTATCAAAAGGTAAGTCAGTAAATTGATTAGTACCAATAGGTGCTCTTCTATTACTACTATCAAGTGATCCTAATACCATTTTCTCACAATGAAGTACATTATCTGTAAATGAAACTGGATTTAATAGTTCTTTAATTTCTATATCTTCAGCTAACATCTCAGCAATTTCTTCTTGACTAGCTTTCATGTATTCTTTAGTTCTGCGATAAACTATCTTTACCTTTTTTACACCTTGCACTCTTTTAGCTGCTCTGGCACAATCAATAGCGACATCGCCACCACCAATTACTAAAACCTCTTCACCTAAAGATAAATCCTTCTTAGTTTTATACTGTTCAAGGAATTTTAAGGCATGATACATTTTTTCCTTATTTCCTTGAAGATTAATATCGGTTTCTTTCCAAGTACCTAAAGCTAAGACTATATAATCATATTCTTTTCTTAATTTATCTAAAACAAAATTCTCATCAACACCAAATTTAAACTTCACACCACTTTTTTCTACTAAAGCAAAATCTTTAGCTATGATATTATCCGCAATGCGAAAATCTGGTATAACATATTGCACCATACCATATGGTTTTTCCCGTTTTTCGTAAACGGTAACATCTACACCAGCTCTACGTAAAAAGTAACTTACTGAAAGTCCCGCTGGACCTGCACCTATGACTAAGACTTTTTCGCTAACTTTTAAAGGTGTAACTTCGAGTTTACTTAAATAATTATCAATAGCGTTTTGTGTAGCTACTTTTTTCATTTCACGAATTTTAACTGTTTTTTCATACTCAAGTCTTGTACAATTAGTTTCACAAGGATGATTACAGATTGTTCCCGTAATAAAAGGTGCTGAATTATCTTTTATTATTACCTTAAAAGCCTCATCATATCTTTTTTCACTTACTAGTTTTAGATACTCTGGTATATCTTGATTGATTGGACAAGTATTTTTACATGGGGCAATTTGACAATCCCATAATGGTAATTTACTTCTTAATTTAAACTTATTCACTTTATAATTTTTAAGATGATATTTATCACTTATAGCTTCATTAGCTAATTGGGCTAATTTATCTATATCAATTTGGTTCTTTTCTATGTACATAGATTTAATCTTTTCCGCCATTTGTAAAGCACGTAAATATCCACCTGGCTTAAGCATGGTGGTCGCAAAAGTGATTGGTCTAATACCTGTTTCTAATACTTTATCGATGTTAAAATAATCAACGCCACCAGAATAAGATATTAAGAGATCACCATTAAATTCTTGAGCCAATATATTCGCTAAATTTATCGTAAGAGGATATAAGGCCCTACCTGACATATACATTTCTTCACCAGGTAGTTCATTACGTAATATTTTTACTGGTAACGTGTTAGAAAGTTTTACCCCTATTTCTAGATGTAAATTACTTGCTAGCATTCTTAATCGTTTTAACATTTTGATACCATCATCAAGTTGTAAATCATTTTTAAAATGATGGGAATTTAAAGTAATATAATCATAACCCATGTCTTTTAAAGTTTTTGCGACAAAATCTTCGCCTAATAATGTAGGGTTTAGCTTAATAAAGGTATTTAAACTTTTTTCTTCTAATAAATATTCTGCAATTTGTTCAATCTCTTCTTTTGGACATCCGTGTAAAGTTGATAGAGTAATAGAACTAGCGATATGAGGAGAAATATTATATAAATCATCAATCGTAAAATTAGAAAATTTATCAAGATTTTTTTCTAAATATTGAAAACATTCTTCCCATATTTTTGTATGCCGAGCGTCTTTTAGACCCTCTATAAAATGATCTATTTTCTTTGATTTAATACCTTCTAAATCATAACCAACACTCATATTAAAGATAAAATCACGGGTCGAACTCAAGTCTAATTCCTTCATTAATACATGGAGTAAAAACCAAGCCTTAATATATTCCTCCAAAGCTTCTTCTACTTTTAATTCTGTTGACCATTCCACATTATAACCCTCATCTTGGGCATATATACATGGTTTACTTACTGGCAAGTCTTCACCATCAATGATTTGCACAGTCTTTAATTCTATAAAACGACAACCAGTTAAATAACTTGTGACAATATTTTGTGCTAATTGTGTATGAGGTCCTGCCGCTGGTCCTATTGGTGTACTTAGTTCTTCACCAAATAATCGATATTTTTTTTCGGGTATATTACGGAAGACTTTATCATTGGGAATGCCAAAAAGACTGTGACTTTCAGCTAATTCTTGAAGCATCCATGTTATTAATTTCGGAAAAGCCAATGGCTGCATAATACTCATAATTTATCCTCCTCACTATTTAGTCTAATAATCTCTTATGACCTCGCTTTATCAAGTTCTCTATCGTTAATACTGGATTCTTTACTTTACTTAAGAAAATCATAGCTGCGATAATATATGGTTTATAACCTGCTTGTTGATATAAAGGTACGCGATAACGTTCGAATACTGAAGCAGCAACTTCGCCTTCTTTACAACTTATACCGGAAATATCAGCTGGTAAACAGTGTAAATATAAAGCTTTACCATCTTTAGTTAATTTCATCATCTCTTCTGTACATTCCCAATCCTTATGAAGAGCATTATGAGCTAGTAATTCTTTTTCTAATTCTTTAATTTCATCAAATTTACCTTCACCATAAAGGTTAGTACGTTTTTCCATGGCTGCATATGGAGCCCAGCTCTTTGGATAGACAATATCAGCATTCATAAAGGCTTCTTTCATAGAATTAGTTTTAGTAAATTTACCACCACTTAATTGAGCATTTCTTTTTGCGACTTCTTCCACATCGCCCATTAAATCATAACCCTCTGGATAGGCTAATGTAACATCCATACCAAATCTCGTCATTAAGCCGATAACTCCTTGTGGTACTGATAAAGGTTTACCATAGGATGGAGAATAAGCCCATGTCATAGCTACCTTTTTACCTTTTAAGTTCTCAACACCACCAAAATAATTAATAACATGAAGCATATCAGCCATGATTTGTGTTGGATGGTCAATATCACATTGTAAGTTCACTAAGGTTGGTCTTTGTTGTAAGACTTTATCTTCATATCCTTGTTTTACCGCATCGATTACCATGCGCATATAAGCATTACCTTTACCAATAAACATATCATCTCTAATACCTATGACATCAGCCATAAAGGATATCATATTGGCAGTTTCTCTTACAGTTTCACCATGAGTAATCTGTGATTTACCTTCATCAAAATCTTGAACTTCAAGTCCTAGCAGATTACATGCACTCGCAAAACTAAAACGTGTACGAGTAGAATTATCACGGAATAAGGATATTCCTAAACCACTATCAAAAATCTTTGGAGAAATATTTCTTTCTCTCATTTCTCTTAATATTTCGGCTACAGTAAATACAGCATTAATCTCATCATCTGATTTTTCCCAAGTTAATAAAAAATCATCATTATACATGTTTTGATAATTTAAATTATTTAGTTTACTAATTAATGTTTTTAATTTATCCATTTCCTCACCTCTTAATATTTGACTGATTAGTCAATCTAATATTAATATATATAAATTGTAATGTCAATATCTTATTTATTTATATATATGAATAAAAATAGTACTCTATGATTTAGTTGTAAAAGTAAAAAAGGAAAAAGCTATTGGCTTAATCCTTTACTTATCCTCACAAACTTTTTTTACCGCATTAAAGATTTTTTGATATCCTGTGCATCGACAAAAATGCCCTGAGATTTCCCGTTTTAATTCTTCATCACTATATTTTTTACCGCTTTCTACTAAAGAGGTAGCTGTCATAATCAAACCAGGAGTACAGAAACCACATTGCACAGCTCCTTCATCAATAAAAGCTTGCTGTACTTTTGATATTCTTCCATCTTTTTCTAAGCCTTCAATAGTTCTAATCTTTTTCCCATCAGCCCAGACGGCTAAGTAAATACATGAATCTACAGGTTTTCCATCAATGAGCACTGTACAAGCACCACATTCTCCTACAGAACATCCCTCTTTTACTCCCGTAAAATGTAATCTTTTTCTTAATACCTCAAGAAGTGATTCCCTAATATCTATTTCAATATTATAAATTTGGTCATTGACTGTTAATGTAATCTTCTTTGTTTCACTCATCAATCTTACCTCCTATCACTTCAAGAATGGCTCTTTCTGTTAATGTTTTGATTAAGTGTTCTCGATAAGCTTTTGAACCACGCCAAGAATTTCGCGGTTTAGCATCATTTAATGTTAATTCACTTATTGCTTTAATAGTGTCATTATTAATTTCTTTACCCTTCGCATATTGTTCAGCATTAAGGCATCTTATTGGTGTTGGAGCACTTACTCCTAAAGCAATTCGTAAATCTTTAAAAACATTATTTTCTGTTTCTAATAATACAGCTACACTTACCATAGCAATATCCATCGCTTTACGATTACTAAATTTGATATATTTACCTTTCTTATTTTCATATTCATCTTTAGTAATATGAATCTCTGTTAGGATTTCACCAGTTTCTAATTTAACCTTACCAGGACCTAAATAAAATTCTGTAATTGGTATCATCCGAACATTATTTTTACTTTGAAGCTTTAATTTCGCATTTAAAGTAAATAAGGCTGGAGCACTATCAGCTGATACTGCACCATTACATATGTTTCCACCAACAGTAGCAACATTACGGATTTGTGGTCCTCCCATTGATACACTAGCTATAGCTAAAATAGGTAGATATTCATTAATGATATCATTTCGGAAAAGTTGTGAGAAGGTACATAATGCTCCTATGACAATCGTACCATCATTTAACAATTTAATATTTTTTAATTCTGATAGTTTATTTATACTTAAGAGTTCTAATTCTTCATAATCACCATTTCTTAGTTGAATTAAAACATCAGTACCACCAGCGATAATTTTTAATTGAGGGTTATTATGATAAATATCTAAAGCTTCATTTAAAGTATTTGGTTCATATATTTTTTTAATATCAAACATTTATATCCCCCCTATAATAGGCCTTCTTCTTTAAATTTCTCAAATACCGCTTGCGGATTCATTGGTAATTTATTAAAAGCTATGCCAGTGGCATCAAGAACTGCATTTCGTATCGCTGGTGCAGGAGATATGGTTGGATTTTCACCTAATGATTTTTGACCAAAGGCTGCTGTTTTATCATAAGTTTCGACAAAGTAAGCACCAATTTTAGGTGTATCTAAGATAGTTTGTAATTTATAATCTAATAGATTATTATTGAGTGGTCGTCCATTATCATCAAACAATAATTGTTCAGATAAAGCATATCCTAAAGACATACTTACACCACCATGAACTTGTCCTTCCGCTAACTTATGATTAATAATAGTACCCGAATCATGAACATTTATGATTTCTAATACTTCAATAACACCCGTTTTCATATCCACTTCTACTTCAGCAAATGATACACCATAAGCTACCGCATTGGTACGCACATTAACTGAAGTATCACTAGTTATTGGACTAGCCTCTAATCGGTCATAGAAAGCTTCTAAGGCAACTTCCTCTAAATCACAAAGCGGTGTGTGAGAAGTTTTATTTATAACCTTTGCATCTATAATATCTAAATCTTCTATAGGTAAATTTACTTTACGACTAGCGACACTTAATATTTTATTTTTAACTTCTAATGCTGCTTTTTGCACAGCTGCTCCTGTTACATAAGTTTGTCTTGAAGCATATGCTCCTGTATCAAATGGTGTTATATCAGTATCTTGAGTTGATATAACATGTACCATATCTACAGGAATACCTATTACTTCTGCAGCCATTTGTGCAAAGACTGTATCTGCTCCTTGCCCAATCTCTGTAGCCCCTACTTGAAGTTGAATGGATGCATCTTGATTTAATATAATTCTAGCACCTGCTACTTCTAGACTTACAGGATGTGTTCCAGAAAAATAGCTGAAGACCGCTAAACCTAAACCTCGTCTTTTATCACCAGTTTGATTTTTATACTTAGCTTTTTTCTCATCCCATTTAATTAATTCTTTTCCTTTATCAATACATTCATTAAGACCAAAGGAGTTAACGACAACATGTGAGATAGGATCTTCATGACCGACACTTACAAAATTATTCTTACGAAATTGAATGGAATCGATGTTTAGTTTTCGACAAATGTCTTCGATATGGCTTTCTAAGGCAAAGCAAATCTGTGGTACACCATAAGCTCGCATGGCTCCTGCACTAGGTAGGTTGGTATACACTGTTTTAGGTTCATACTTAATCGATCGAAAATTATATAATGGTCTAAACTTACTTGTCGCACTCATAATTATAGAATGACCATGCGAAGCATAGGCCCCATTATTAGAAATTCCTTTAACTAAAATACCTTGTAGTTTATAATCTTCACTTACTGCTGTTTTTAAAGTAAACTGCATGGCATGTCTAGTTCTCGTACAAACAAAAACTTCTTCTCTAGTTAAAGATAATCGTACCGGTTTTCCTTTAACAGCTAATGTCATCGCAGCTGTCAATGGTTCAATAATCACTTCTTGTTTATTACCAAAACCACCACCGATATATGGTTTTATTACTCTAATTCTACCCCATGGTATACCTAAAGCTTGTCCGACAATGCGTCTTACAATATGCGGTATCTGGGTGGATGATACGATGACAATACGATTATCAGTATCAAGATAGGCATAAGCTGTTTGATTTTCAATATGACAATGTTGAACGATACTGGTTTCATAAGTACCTTCAAATACATACTTAGCTTCTTTAAAGTCTTTTTCCACATCACCAAATTCTCCACCAAAATCACTGATGATATTATTAGGTTTTTCATCATGAATAATTGGTGCTCCTTCTTTCATAGCCTCAATAGGATCTAATACATGTGGTAAAACTTCATATTCTACTTCAATTAATTTCAAAGCTTTTCGTGCTGTTAATTCATCCTTAGCAACAACCGCTGCAACACTATCACCTACATATCGAGCTTTATCAGTTAAAACATAACGGTCTGCAACATCTCGATGTTTAGGATCTAATGACCAAGGATGTCCAGCTGTCGCATACTTAATTTCAGGTAAATCCCAATGCGTTATAACTGCTTCAACCCCAGGTAGAGCCTTTGCTTTAGATGTATCTATTCTCTTAATAATGGCATGAGCATAAGGACTTCTTAATATTTTGCCATAGAGCATCTCTCGTTCAAAAAAATCATCTGTAAATTTAGCCTTACCAGTTACTTTGGCTAAAGCATCTACACGATTTACACTCTTACCGATAATATTAAATGACATATTTACCTCCCTCGATTGATTAGTTAATCTATTACCATTATAACAAGTTAACAATATACTTTTCAATAAATAATCATTTTTATAGATAATAAATGCCCAAAATATGCTAAAATATAGGTTATAGGGGGCAATAG
>DATCKO010000151.1:0-2717 GCA_036562215.1 Haloplasmataceae bacterium
ACCCCCATATACCCTTTTCATAATAACCCCTAATATGGGTCGTGTAGCCCACGACCCCCCATTAACTTGGGATGAATGAGTAGTTAGTTAGTTCTAACTTTTTTTATTTATAGGACTTATTCTTAAGATTTATTCTGTAAAAGTTAGGATAATTATGTTAAAATAGGAAATAAGTTCATTTTTTGGAGGCCAGTATGACAGATATAGCTTTTAATAATGATTTAATTAAAAGAATAGCTAGTGATTTAAATATAAAGACCAGTCAAGTAGAAAAAGTTTTAACATTATTAGCAGAAAATAATACTATCCCTTTTATTGCCCGTTATCGAAAAGAAGCTACAGGAGCTTTAGATGAAGAACAGATTCAAGTAATTAGTAAGGAATATGAGTATCAAAAGAATTTATTAAAAAGAAAAGATGATGTCATCCGTCTTATAGAAGAAAAGGGAAAATTAACAGATGAATTAAGAGCGCAAATATTAGCTTGTGATAAATTATCCGATATTGAAGATTTATATCGCCCATATAAGGAAAAGAAAAAGACTAGAGCTACTATCGCTATTGCTATGGGTTTAGAGCCATTAGCCCAAACCCTATTGAGTTTTCCTACCGATTTAGATGTTTCAGCAGAACTAGAAAAATATATTGATGAAGAAAAAGGTGTCAAAGATTCTGCAACTGCTCTTCAAGGAGCTCAAGACATAATAGCAGAGATAGTATCAGATGATGCTGATATTCGTAAATATATTAAGAAAGTGTTAATTAATGAAGGCGTATTAGTAACAAAAGTTAAAGATGAATCGCTTGATGAAAGAAAAGTTTATGAAATGTATTATGATTATCAAGAGCCTATTAATAAATTAGTTTCGCATCGTATCATGGCGATTAATCGTGGCGAAAATGAAAAAGTTCTCAAGGTTACACTTGAAGAACCAAAAGAAAAAGTTATGAAGTTCATTTATGATAAAATAATAACTAACCCTAATTCTGTAACCACTTCTTTCGTGATTGCTGCTATTGATGATGGATATAAACGCTTAATTAAGCCATCTGTCGAAAGGGAAATTAGAGCTGAATTAAAAGAAAAAGCTGAGGAGCAAGCAATTAAGATTTTCTCAGAAAATCTACGTAATCTTTTATTACAACCACCAATGAAAGGTAAAATGGTCTTAGGTATAGATCCTGCATATCGTACTGGTTGTAAATTTGCTGTAGTCGATGAAACAGGTAAAATGTTGACTAAAGGGGTGGTAAATCCTCATGAAAAATATAAGGGTGAAGATATCAAGGACAATCGGGTAGAAGAGTCTATTAATACCATAAAAAAGGTTATTGAAGATTATAAAATCGATATTGTGGCCATTGGAAATGGTACAGCCTCACGCGAAACCGAAGAATTTATTGTAAATGTTTTAAGCAACCTTAAGCGAGATGTTTCATATATTATTGTTAGTGAAGCTGGAGCATCTGTATATTCAGCTAGTGAGTTAGCTCGAAATGAGTTTCCTGATTTAAACGTTGAGGAAAGATCAGCTATTTCAATTGCTCGAAGATTACAAGATCCTTTATCAGAATTAGTAAAAATTGATCCGAAATCGATTGGTGTAGGACAATATCAACATGATGTGACCGAGAGTAAGTTAAATGAATCATTGACTTTTGTCGTGGAGACTACAGTTAATCGTGTTGGTGTTAATGTTAATACTGCATCTACAGAATTATTAAAATATGTTTCTGGTTGTAATGCAGCATTGGCAAAAAACATTGTTGAGTTTAGAGATAAAAATGGTAAGTTTAAAAACCGTGAAGTCTTAAAAAAAGTACCTCGTTTTGGAGAAAAGGCATATGAACAAGCAATTGGCTTCTTAAGAGTTGTTGATGGTGATACTCCTTTGGATAAAACTAGTATACATCCGGAAAATTATGAAAATGCCTTAAAAATATTAGAGTATTTAGGATGTTCTGTCGATGATTTAGGTCGAGGTAAATTAGTACAAGCAATTCAAAATGTTGATAAAGATGAATTAATGCATATAACTAATTTAGGTGAGCATACTTTAAATGATATCTTAGATGCTTTTATCGCCCCTAATCGGGATCCGCGTGATGAAATACCTCAGCCTCTTCTTCGAAAGGGTATAATGAAACTTGAAGACTTAAGAGTTGGTATGGAACTACAGGGTACAGTAAGAAATGTAGTTGATTTCGGGGCTTTTATTGATTGTGGTGTTAAAGAAGATGGATTAGTACATTTATCGAAAATGAGTAAATCTTTTGTTAAACATCCAATGGATATTGTAAGTGTTGGTGATATTGTTACTGTTTATGTAGAAAATATTGATTTAGTCAGAAGAAGATTGGCACTTACTATGATAAAACCAGAATAGAAGTTTATGTAAATTAAGAAAATTTACTATTAACTTCTTGACAAGTTTTTTAAGATAGTGTATTATAAAATGGCGTTTTAAGTGTGGAGTAATACTCAAGAGGCTGAAGAGGCGCCCCTGCTAAGGGTGTAGGTCGGGAAACCGGCGCGAGGGTTCAAATCCCTCTTACTCCGCCATTTTATATAAAAAAGAGTGCCGACTTAGCTCAATAGGTAGAGCAACTGACTTGTAATCAGTAGGTTACGGGTTCAATTCCTGTAGTCGGCACCATTTTTTGGAGGGGTAGCGAAGAGGCTAAACGCGGCAGACTGTAAATCTGCTCCCGGTGGG
>DATCKO010000006.1:0-4167 GCA_036562215.1 Haloplasmataceae bacterium
ATATAGATGTTAATAATGTTAATGGGAAAGCATTAATTAGGTGATTAAGATGATTATCCAAAAAAGTTTTGCGAATAATAATGCTAAATTATATTTAGTCGCAACACCAATAGGTAATTTAGGTGATATATCTTTTCGTGCTTTAGAGACACTTAAGATGGTTGATTATATAGCTTGTGAAGATACAAGGGTCACTTTGAAATTATTGAATTATTACGAAATAAAGAAACCACTGATTAGTTATCATGAACATAATAAATATGAAGCAGGTATTGGTTTGATAAATAAAATTTTAGAAGGAAGTAATATTGCTTTGGTTAGTGATGCTGGAACTCCTTGTATATCGGACCCAGGTCATGAAGTGGTAAGGCTTGCGATTGAAAATAATATTGATGTCGTACCTATACCTGGTGCTAGTGCTTTAATCAGTGCTCTTATTTGTTCTGGTTTAGCACCTCAACCCTTTACTTTCTTTGGCTTTTTAAGTCACAAAAAACAAGAAAAGAGAAAACAATTAGAAGAAATAAAGTATCATCCTTATACCATGATTTTTTATGAGTCACCACATCGCTTTAAAGAAACGATTAATTTAATGAGTGAAATATTTGAAGAACGAGGTTGTGCGATTGTAAGAGAAATAACTAAACGATATGAGGAAATATACCGAGGTTTAATTAATGATGTTAATTCATATTATGAAGATATTAAAGGGGAAATAGTAATTATCGTTGAAGCTAATACTCATCCGCAAAGTCCAGATAATTCATTATTAGAGATGGATATTATTGATCAAGTTAATTACTATATGGAAATTGGAATGACGAAAAATGATGCGATAAAACGGGTGGCTTTAGAAAGAAAAGTAACGAAAAGAGAAATATATAATGTTTATCATCAAGAGAATTGATAAGTATAGTCAATAAAGTAACTACTTTATTGACTATTAGTTTATTCATAAAAAGATTGCTAAATAGATGTATTAAGAGCTAAAATAGAATTTAGATAATAATAAAGCACAAATAAATAATTAAAAGGGAGAATAGAGGGAGAATAAATGAATGAATATTGTGAAACTTATATTACTATCAATCGTGAAGCATTAATTCATAATGCTAAATATTTTAAAAAAATTAGTAAAAAGAATTTAATTGCGGTAATTAAAAGTAATGCTTATGGTCATGGTTTACTAGATGTGGCGAAAATCTTAGAACAAGAAGCTCACACTTTTGCGGTAGCAGCACTAGATAGCGCCATAAAGTTAAGAGAAAATGGTATCAAGATACCAATATTGGTTTTAAATCCTATTGCTCCAAAGTATGTTATTAATGCTCTTCGAAATAATATCATGGTAACCGTTAATAATATACAAGAAGTACAAGAGATAAAAGAGTTAATTAAGAATGAAGACAATATCTTAAAAGTTCACATTAAGGTTGATTCGGGAATGAATCGGATGGGTTTAAAGACCAAAGAAGAATGTCTTGAACTATTAAATTATATAAATGAAATACCTAATATTAAAGTTGTTGGTATCTATACCCATTTCCACTCTGGAGATAATCCAAGCTATAGTAAAAAACAACAAGATAAATTTAAAGAAATATATCATTACTTAAACTATGATTTTGCTTATGTTCATCTTTGTGCTACAGCACCTACTCTAAATAATTGGGATATTGAAGAGTCTACTCATGTTCGGATTGGTTTAGGATTATATGGACTATGTGAAGATCCTAATGTCATAGCAGTTCTAGCAATGTATTCAAGAATTATGCTTAGGAAATTAGTCAATCCTCAAGAAACAGTAGGATATGGCGCTCGCTTTCAAGCTCAGGAAAAGACTTGGATAGGAATATTACCATGTGGTTATAGTGATGGTATAATTAGGAGTAATGTTGGAAGACATGTATATGTTGATGGTAACTATTGTGAAATAATTGGTTCAGTATGCATGAATTCTTTAATGATTAAATTACCACATGAAAATACAAGTGATTTGGTAGAATTAATTGGTCCACATATTAGTGCTAATGAAGTGGCTGAATATTTAAATACTATTTCTTATGAGGTTGTGACTTATTTACCACCACATATCAAAAGAATTATTATTTAATATAATAAATATAAATGAGATGATTTTATTTTGGAAATCATCTCATTTTTTCAATAGCAATTAAGAACGGAGCATCATTTATTTGATTAATAAATTGATACAATAATACTTGATAGTCTTTTTGATTTAAACTCTTAACATATTCTAATAAACCATCTTTTTCGATTTTCCCTTCCATATGACCAGAATAAATTACTAAGACAACAATACCATTAATCTTAAGAATGGATAATAAACTTTCTAAAGCTTTTATGGTAGTATCTTTTTTAGTGGTAATGTTTTTATTTCCTTTAGGTAAATAACCAAGATTAAAAATACCACAACTTATATTTCCTTGATATTCTTTAGGAATAATTGATAGTAAATTCTCATGACCTTGTTTAAATAAAGTAACATTGGTACAATTATATTTTTTAAGTAAGTCTTTTGTATTATTAATAGCATCATCTTGAATATCAAAACCAAAGACTTTTCCTTTATCTTTTACGATTTGTGATAAAAATAAAATATCATTGCCATTACCAATAGTAGCATCAATGACGATATCGCCTTCCTTAGTACAGGATTTGATTAAGGTATGGGAAAAATTAAGTACCTTTTCAAGACTCATGATATAACCTTCCTTGGTAAGTATTTCTTTTTTCAAGTTCATAATCAATCATGTTTAATACTTCCCATTTTTTTAAACTCCACATTGGACCAATTAAGTTTTCTCTTACCGCATCACCAGTTAAACGATGGATAACAATATGTTTTGGAAGTAATTCTAACTGTTTAATTACGGTATCCACATATTCTTCTTGACTTAATAAAGGAAAAGGGTTTTTTAAATAATCATTACCCATCCGTGTATTTTTAATCACATGTAAAAGATGAATTTTGATACCTTGAAAATCCAATTTTACTAATTCTTTTACAGTTTCTAACATCTCTTCTTGGGTTTCATATGGTAAACCATTTATGATATGAACGATTACTTCAATATTACTTTTCCGTAATTTATTTACACCTTCTACAAAGGTTTGATAATCATGTCCTCGATTAATAAGTTTAGCTGTTTTTTCATGTCTAGTTTGTAATCCTATTTCTACAAAGAGATTGGTTTTTTCATTTAATTCAGCTAAATAATCGATGATATCATCTTCTAAACAGTCGGGTCGTGTGGCAATGGATAAACCAATAATATCTTTACTATAATTTAGAACAGGTTCAAACTTTTCTTTTAAAACATCTACTGGAGCATAAGTATTAGTATTAGCTTGAAAATAAGCGATATATTTAGCATGAGGCCATTTTTTATGCATCATGTCTTTAACATCTTCAAATTGGGTAATTAAATCATCATTTTTATTTCCCGCAAAATCACCACTACCTAATGGAGAACAAAAAGTGCAACCACCAAAACCTGATTTTCCAGTTTTATTAGGACAAGTAAAACCTGCATTTAGAGAAACTTTAAATACTTTTTCCTTAAAACGCTTTTGAAAATATTCGTTTAAACTATAATATCGTTTCTGCATTTTATCACCATCTATATTTTAACATATAAAGATTTATTTTTGATATTTTCATAAATAATGTTTAAAATTCTTGGAAAATTAGATAAAATAGTAATAGTATGTTTTGAGGTGATACTAATGATAGAAAAAATCAATGATATATTATTCCATCCTTCAAGGTTAAATCAATTTCATAGTACTAATATTTTTAAAGTATTATTATTTTTACTCATATTAACTATTTTTTCACTGTGTGTCCAAATAATCGACATAATTAAATCCCCTGGCTTAACGATTGCTGATAGGGATGTAGTGGAGATAAATACTGGATTTGATTTTGATAATGCCTATAATTTGCCTAATTGTTCGATAGTTAATAATCAATATACATGTAAAGAAGATAGTATGGATAAAAAGGAGATAGGTACTTTTTTTGGAGTTGTTAAACTCATATCCGATATCAATGAAGAAACGAAAACGACTGATCTTAATTATTATATATTATTAACAAAGGATAGTGTAAAAATAAAAAATCAATTTCGAACACTATACAAT
>DATCKO010000007.1:0-11438 GCA_036562215.1 Haloplasmataceae bacterium
ATATAGATGATATATATGTATATTACAAAGAACTGGTAAAAGGTAATCCTAAATTTAAAATTACAAAAAAAATATTCAAAGAAATTTGTAATGAATATAATAAATTACTTAGTTATCTTATAGTTGAAAAATCTCAACAAATTAAACTTCCTTATAGGTTAGGTGAAATAGGAATAAGGAAGAAAAAAATGAATTATGATAAGAAGTACCTTAAATTTGATTATGGTACTTTTAATAAAACAGGACAAAAGATAATGTTTGTTAATGACCATTCAAATGGTTGGAGAGCCAGATGGTATTGGAAGAAAAAAGCTTGTCATGTTAAATACAAGAAATATTATTCTTTTGTACCTACAATGACTAATAAAAGATCTTTAGCTAAAATAATGAAAACTAAAGATGGATTTAAAAGATATTTTGCAGAATGATATACAAATTAGTTAATATAAAAACAATTATCCAATCTATAGTAACTGATTTGGGCATATCCAATGAAGAAATTCCATGGCAAGATTTTGTTCAGTGGATTGCTAGAGGATTAGAACATATAGGTACTTATTCTCAATTACATCTTAAAGAAGAAGAAATTGAAATAGAAGATTATAAAGGTAAACTACCTTGTGATCTTTATAAAATAAAAAGAATACTAAATGGTTGGTACTTTGATAAATATAATGATAGTTTAGTAGGAGATAAAGATGATACTACTGAAAGAAAGGATCAAGTAAATAGTACTAAATTTAGCAATTATGACTATAGAGTCAACTTAGATACTATTACTTGTTCTTACAGATCAGGAACTCTTACTATACAATATTTAGCTTTTCCTGTAGATGAACAAGGACTACCTTTAGTTCCTGATAATGTTAGTTTTACAGAAGCTTTATTTTGGAAAGTAGCTTATCAATTAGCTATTAGAGGTTATGCTTTTAAAAATCCTCAAATGAGAGATATTAATTTTTGTAAGCAAAAGTGGAATCACTATTGTCTACAAGCAAGAGCAGAAGCTAATATGCCTGATCCTGAATTAGCTAGTAGAATGGCTAATAATTTTATAAAATTAATTCCTAGTAGAAATGAGTGGAACAATATGTTCTCTACTTTAGGAGATAAAGAAAATCTTAATTTAAACGGTAAATTCTAATGGCTATTGCTATAAATGTTACAGTAACACAAGAAGGTTTAAATTGCTATACAGAAGATTGTTGTAAAACAGTTGGTAGAGAATTAACTATAACTCCTGAATATACATTAGGTGATGTAAGTTGTCCTACTTCAACTTTGGATTATTTAATAACTGATTATAGTGGAAATGTAGTTCATACAGATAGTTTCAGTATAACTAATGCTAGTCCAGAAGCAGGTAGTTTACTTGCTACTACTTTTACTCCAACTTCTGTTGGAGATTATACTTTAAGAGTTACTTTAACTGATTGTGCTGAATCACTTGTTCTAGAGGAAACTATTAAAGTTTGTAATTATGTAGTTGTTAGTAGTAATACAAATGCTCATAGTTATAAAGTTTGTAATGGACATTTAACAGATAGTATTAAAGTTAGTATTACTGATTTAAATGGTGCTGCTGTTAATTCATATACTGATATTACAATAGCTGCTGGATCAAACAGCGATTTTACTTTTTCAACAGATGGAATTTATATTTTTGTAGCTAAAACTACTGCTGATGTAATAATTAGTAGATTTATTATAATTGATGTTTATGATGTTACTAATTGTGTAGGAATTAAAATACAAAATATTTTATGTAGTGATTGTGGTTGTAACAAATGTAAAGATCATTGTAAAGGTAGATGGGAAATTAATAGAATACTTCCCACATTTTTAACCTTAATGGCTTTAGTTAATAGAGAGAAAAAATTAAATTCAATTTATACATCTCTAGATTCAGCTAAAATAACTGAGCTTACTACTATGGATGCATTATTAACTAAACTATCTACATTCTGTGAATCATGCGGAACTTTAGATTTAGATAACAATTCTATAGTAGATAATTATGACGATCAAGATTGTGGATGTAGTTAACTATGAAACATAATAACTGTCAATTAATAGAACCTACTTTATTTGAGTATTTAGTATTAGATAGTACAGATTTACTTGAAAATGATCTTATATCTATTATAAATACTGCTTATAGTTATGATGAACAAGGTAAAGATTCATTAGCTAATGATAAATGGGATTTAGCTAATGATATTATATATTTTATTATATATTCTACTATAATTAAAAAAGATGTTTTAATTAAATTATCAAAAGGTGAGGAAATAGATTTTGATGATTTTAATGAAAGATGGAAAATTGATTGTATAAGAAAACATTTTGCTTGTAATAATTTTGATATAGATTCTATATTAGAATTATTTGGATTTAAAAGAACAGGTAATGATGGTATAGATTTTATGTCTATATCTTCTGGTACAAATATTTGGGAAATAGGATAATATGACAAAAAGAAGTAAAAATTGGTTTTTTACAATTACCAATATATTAAGAGCAGATAATACTTGGGGAGGTGTTAGGTTTAGAAAAAGAGATAAACCTACTCAAGAAACAATGAAAGACTTCTGTGATTCTGTTACTTTTAAAGAAGAACCTGGAGATAAAGCTACAAATACTGTACAAGGACTAGTTAAAACTGTACCTGATGCTAATATTATAGCTGGTATAGAACCGGATGCAGATTATACATATGTACCAAAAGTAAGTCAACTTCCTCTTCTTATTTCAGGAGGAACGTCATCTAATGATAAAATTAATAGTGGTGGTGATACAACTATTAATGGTTTTAATATAGATGTAGGTGTTATTAATTATACTATTAGTGGAATAACATATGATATAACAACCACAACATCTATTCCTATAACTACTGCTGATCCTACATATAATAGAATTGATGTTATTTATGCAGATTCTACAGGTTTACATGTTTCTACAGGAGTTGCTTCAGACACTCCTGTGGCAAATACACTTACTACAGGACAACTATTGGTTACCTATGTGTTTGTGACAGCAGGTGGAGGTATCAGTTTAAGTTATGGTGTATTATATGTATCTTGTGTTTATGGTAATAATTATACTGCTAAAAAGAACGACATAAGTAGACCTTATTCTACTATTACTTATGCTAAAACTCAAGCAGGAAGTAATGATATTATATATGTTCTTCCAGGAGTATACAATGAAAATAATTTGTTTGGTAATTATAGATATTGGTTTAGTTATGGTGCTGATGTAAAATATACTGGAGAAGGAAATATTTTTCAAAATGCTTCTGGTATTTGTACTGTTAGGGGATTTGGAAGATTTATATGTACAAATACAGCATCTACGGCAATTCCAATTTATGTTGGTAATGTTATTTCTTGTCAATTAGATATGGAATGTGAATCTATTGAGTCTTATGTTAGAGCTGTAAGATTGGCTCAAAATGCTGATTTATCAAGACCACATAAAATAAAAGCAAATAGAATTTATTCTCAAACTCTTGAAGCTGTAAGACAAGATGCTAATGCACATGGTATAATTGAATGTCCAGATATTTCTACTGACTCTACTACTATAGGAGCTATAGGGTTGGGTAATGGATTTGTTGGAAGTAAAGGAACAATATTTAGAAATTGTAGAATATATGCAAATAACTATGCGGTTATATCTCCTACATCAGCAGGAGGTATTGCAGAATTTGAAAATTGTTATATAAAGTCTAACTATAATAATGCTAATGGACATGGTATACAACATGTAAGTACACACTATTTTTCTTCTTTAACTCTTAAAAATGTAAGAATTGAAGTAAGTCATCCTGATGCTAGTTGGTTTGATGTTAAAACTGTTGCAGATCCTCAGAATATTATATTAGATAATAATGTAACTACTAATGCAAAAGATGTAATAGGTACTTCTCCTGTGGTTTATTTAGCAGATGATAATTATGTAAAACTAGATAATTCTGATGTAACTATAGATATTACAGGATTAACTTCTATAGATTTAAAACTTTATCAAAATTATACTAGAATAATATTATCTTCTACTAATGCTTCTGAAACATTAAATAGCATTACAAACGCTCCTAAACATCATGCATTTAAACTTATTCCTGAAAATGGTTTAAGTGTTACTTTAACAGGTACTGGTGCAGGAGTAGCTACAGCAGATCAGATTGTATTAGAATCTGCCTCTATTGTATTAAACGGTACTAATGGTGATTGGGCTGAATTTAGAAATGAAAAATTTGGTATAGGTTCAAGAATAATAAATAGTAAAATTTATATTTAAAATATAATGGAAAGACTTAAAAGATGGTTTTTTACAACTACTAATCAACTTAGGGCTGATGGAACAACTGGTGGAGTAAGATTTAAGAAAACTGATAAACCTACTCAAACAGTAATGGAAGATCTTTGTGATTCTATTCCATTTAAATTAGAAAAAGATGACAGAGCTAAAATATATACAGGCTCTGCTGATTTATCTGATGAAGTAGGTTTAGTAGTACTTGCTACAGATGCTCAAGCTAAAGCTAATGCTTCTCAATTAGCAGATAGATCTTTAGTTGTACAACCACATCAATTACCTACTATTGAAAATTTAGATGTGTCTCCTATTGGAGATATGCCTACTAGTACATTAACTATAGATACTGAAACTACTACTACTACTAGAAACCGATTTAGAATTAGATTATCTTCTTCTTGGATTACTTGGTTGATAAGTAGGATATTTAAATCTGGTGGAGTAGAAGGAGACGTACCCATAAAAACTAATAGTGATGATTATAATTGGTCTTGGGGAAATATAGGAGATAATAAAACTACAGTAGAAAAAATAGCTATCAATTCTGATTTTGTAACTAAACTATTAGCTAATACCACATTTGTTAACAATTTAGTTACACAAATTATAACTAATAGTTCTTCTGCGATTACAGAAGCTTTAGAGGTAGGATTTATTAGAATTCATCCTGTTAATTCAAGTCCTTCTTCTAAATGGTTACCTTGTGATGGTAGTGAGATTAGCAGAACAACTTATGCTGACCTATTTAGTTTAATAGGAACCACTTATGGGATAGGAGATGGTTCAACTACATTTAATTTACCTAATTTTAACGATAGACAAATAATGGGTAGTTCAGGAACTAAAACTGTAGGTAGTGTAGGTGGAAGTGATACACACACTTTAATAGAAGATAATTTACCTTCACATAATCATAGTTTAAGTGGAGATCTACAGTTTTCAGGAACTACAGATAATGATGGGGCGCATGGTCATACTCTTGCCTTACACGATGATACCACCGATAAACAGGATAAAGTACAAGCAGCCGGTGTAGATAATGAAAGTCATCCTGATTCTACAGATGCTATATCTGGAGGAGCACACTCACACAATTTCTCAGGAACACTTACTTTATCAGGAAATACTGGCAGTACAGGTAGTGGTACACCAGTTAATCATCTTGATCCTTATATAGCTGTAAAATTTTTAATTAAAGTACTTAAATAATAATGATAAAATTTAAAGTTTGGTTTTTAAGTCTACTAATAAAGTTAGGGATGATGATTTAGAAACTAAAGCTATTGATGATGCAAATATGAATATCTTGCATTAAATTATATTATTAAGGTTGATTAATTTTAAATATGCAAAATAAACCAAAATCTTTAAATAGCTTTATAAAAGGAATGAATAAGAATCTTGATAATTTATCAAGACCAAAAGATTCTTATTATAATGCTAAAAACTTTGTCAATATTGACAAAGAAGGTTTATTATTTAATTTAACTAATGAAAGAGGTACTATAAACAAAGAAACATTTACTAGTACTGAAAGACCAGGAGATGTTTATAGAATAATAGGACATACTGTTCTTAATGACCAAGTAATAGTATTTGGTGTATCAATGGATAATTTACATTCTGAAATAGGTGTATTTGATATTAATGATAATTATACTACTATTTTAAACAACGATGAATTAAATTTTAAAATAGAGCATCAAATAGATGCTGAAGCAAGAGTATTTTTCAATGGAGATAGAGTAGTTTACTTTACTGATAACTATAATCCTATAAGAGTTGTTAATCTTGATAATCCACCAACATCTAATATAGATGAAAATACATCAAGTTATCCTAATAGAAGGTTACCTTATGTTAACTATTTAGAAACTTTAGAATCAGGAACTTTAAAAACAGGATGTTATTTATTTACTGTAAGATATTTAGATTCTAATTTAAATACTACCCCATTTGGTCCTGTATGTAATCCAATACCTGTAGTAGATGATACTAGAGATTTTACAACTTTAAGAAATACTTATGATGGTGCACCTATAGATACAAATGTAAATAAATCTCTTAGATTAGAAATTAAAAACGTTGATACTAATTTCAAATATATTGAAATAGTTGTAATTTACTATGAAGGAGATACTAGACAAAGAGTAATTAGATCTGCTGGATTACTAGAAATTACAGGATCTACTATGGAATTTACTTATGATCTTAGTTTGTCGAATGATAGAAATATACAAATTGATATAGAAGAAATTTCTCAAGAACCTGTATTTTATAATAAAGCTAAATGTGTTACTCAGAAGGATGGTATTTTAGTATATAGTAATTTAAGTTCTGATACTGAATTAGATGATTTTCAGAAAATTGCTAATAGAATAACTGTAGAGTATCAAATAGAAGAAGTATTATTTAACGAAGCTATAACTATAACTCCACCTCCTTTTGTAAGTTCAACATATGCTAAATCAGATACTTCTCAATCTGCTTTTTTAGATTATAAAAATGAAGAATTAACCTTTAATAAGAAAGGTTATATGAGAGATGAAGTATACTCATTAGGTATACAATTTGTGTATAAAAACGGAGCTAAATCTCTTGTATATCATATTCCAGGAACTGATAAAACAACATTAGGTAATAATATTACTGCTACTGTTGTTAATTCTACTGAAGCAAATAACAATATAGGAAACAGAACAGGTCAATTAGGAACTTATATATCTACATTAACATATCCTTCAGGATCTAATTATCCAGGAGTTTCTGGAGATTATGATGTTACTGCTGGTTATCAAGATAATTATATAAGACACCATAAAATGCCTTCTTTATCTCAAGAACCACATTTTAGACAAAGTGGAGGTAAAGAATATATAAGAATATTGGGTCTTAAATTTAGTAATATAAATATACCTCCTGATATAGCTGAGAAATTACAAGGTTATATTATACATAGGGAACTTAGAAATGAAAATTCTAAAAGATCTATAGTTTGCCAAGGTATATGTCACCCAATGTTAGAATTTATTAATAATAGTCCTGCTACAGGCGCAGATGTAGACATACCTTATATATGTCCTAATTATTTCTTTGGTAATACTTATATAGCTGCTAGTACAAGAGTTTCTTTTCATTCAGGTGATACACCATCAAGGTTAAATGATATGTTTGCTTTTTATAGTCCTGATACTATAATTTCTCAAATAAATCTTAATCCGGTTAATAAAATAAAACCTGTACTCTCTATAGAAGGTACAGTAAATTTAGTAGTTGGTATAAGACATGATTATGATGCACCTAAAAATGGACTTTTACATTTATTTTGTAATTATAATAATTATTCTATATTAGGAGGAATATCTGAAAAAACTGTAGAAATTAAAAGTTATGAAACTAATAATAATGATTCTGGTTCAGCTAAAGTTTTAGATGCTAATTATGGAGTTTATAGTGGTAAAAGGTTATATAACTATGATAATCAAGGGTATACTTTATTAAAAATAACAGAAACAGATTTATTAAATCCAGGAACTACGGGCGGAGTTACTGATGTTAGTTGGGAGTTTAGGTCAGATGGTGATTCTGATGATTTAGATGATATTTATGTTAATGGAACTTCTATTAATTATTTATATAATTTACTAATTAATAATAACTCTCAATATAGTAATATATATAGCGCACAATATACTCCAATTTATTTTCAAACTACTGTCTCAAATACTACTGTAGAAAATGTTTATGGAGGTGATACTTATATTTCTAAATTTGCTTTTAAAAATTGTGGAAGAGTTAAATGGGATGTTAGACACGGTGCTAATACTTGGATAACAGCAACTCCTTTAGCTAACAGAGGGTCTTTAGTAGGTACAGAAATGAGAGGTTTATCTTATTTCTTTGTAGAATCAGAAATAAATACTGAATATAGACATACAGTTAATACTCCTGTTGATTATTATCCTAAAAGTACAATAATATCAGATTTATCAACTATTCCTGGTACACAAGGTATATTAGATAAAGATCCTTCTTTTGGAGAAGCTAATTCTTATAATGATTTATATTCTAAATCAAATGATATAGTATTATATTTTCCAAAACCATTAGCTTTTCAATCTGTATCTAGTTATCCTAATAGAAGTATATTCTCTGAACAATCTATAGAGGGTGAACAATCAGATAGTTATAAAGTATTTAAAGCTGATAATTATTTTGATATTCCTAAAAATACAGGAGAAATATGGAATACATTTGTACATAATAATAAGTTTTATATACATACTCCTGGTAGTTTATGGTTGGCTCCTTTTAATGATAGAACTTTAATTAGTAATGAAACTAATTCAGAAAGTTTTATGACAGGAACTTCTGGAGTATTTACAAGTCCTGCTATTCAAATATTTACTTTAGATGAAGGTTATGCAGGAACTCAATCTCAATGGTGTAATATTAACACTCCATATGGATGTGTATTTATAGATAATAATCAAAGAAAGATATTTTTATTAGGAGAAGGACTTAAAGAAATATCTTTTGAAGGAATGAGTAGTTGGTTCTTTGAAAATCTTAATATAAGTAATTTAGCTGATAATCCTGCAAATCCTTCTTCAAACGGATTTCTAGGAGTTTATGATAATTTAAATAAGAGAATACTTATAACTAAAAAAGATGGAATTAATAGTTTTACTATTAGTTACAGTTTTATAAATAATGCTTGGATTTCTTATCACGATTATTTACCTAATTATTATATTCAAAAATCAGATAGTTTCTATTCTATAATAAATGAAAATACTGTTGGTGAAAGAGGTATATTGTGGGAACATAATAAAGGAGATTTTGGAGTGTTTTATAATAGAACTCCTTCAGTTTCAGAAATAGAATTTACTGTAAATGAAGGAAGTAATATAGAAAAAGTATTTGATAATCAGGAAATTTATTGCGATATTTATGATGAAGGTCTTGGTAGGTATGTTCACAGAGATTTCTTTGATACTATTCAAATATATAATAATTACCAAAATACAGAACAAGTTAATTTGATATTATCTGATCCTCAAGGGGTTAATGATAATGTTAAATTAAAAAAGAATCATTATCAAGTAGCTATACCCAGAGATCAAGTTTTAGATGCTAATTCTAATATATTTGATTCTGCTAATTTAACTTCATCTTTAGCTTTAAATGATCCTTTAAGAAAATTTAGACCCAGAATTAAAAGTAAGTGGATTAATGTTAAATTAAGATATTTAAATACAAATAATTATAGGTTAACATTAAGACAAGTTTTAACTTACTTTAGACAAATTTTTAGATAATGAAAAAGAATTATAAAACAAAAAATAAAGTTAAAAAATATAATATAGGAGTTCAAAAAGTAGAAGTTCCAGAAGCAGGTAATTTTGGAACTGTTGCTAATCCTACTTTAAGTCTTGGACAACTTGGTTTTCAAGTTGGTAATATGATAGCTCCTGGAATAGGTGGAGCTATAGGTGCTGGTGTTGGTGCTATTGGTGGAGCTACTTATGGACTTATTAAAAAACAAAAAATGGATGAAGCTAATAAACAAGCATTATCTATTAATAACTATGCTGATTTTCAAAATAATGCTTATGGACAAGAAGATCCTGATAAAAATGCTATGAATATATATAAGAAAGGAACTTACAAAATTAAAGGTAAGTATCCAAATGGTACTGAGAAAATTAAAATATCTCTTGAAGAAAGAAAAAGATTACAAGATTTAAAAAATACAAATCCTAATCTTTATAAAAAAGCTATTCAAGAAATGATTGGTTATCAACCAACTTCTGCTCCTTATGGTAGTGAGTTATGGAAAAAAGCTGCTAGAGATTTTGATAATGCTGTTAAAGATATAAACAGTGGATATTATCCTACAAGATATACTCCAACTCCTAATACTAATCAAGTAGAATCTAATTATATTAAAACTAATATGTTAGATCCTAATGTTAAAACTGTGAATAACACTAAGTTAACTAGTTATATTTCAAGTGATGATTCAAGAGTAGAAAGAGATATTCAACAAAGTTCTATGAATGTTGATGGTACTCAAGGTACTACTCCAATAGTAGGTATAAATGGTTACAAAAGAGGGACTAAATCTTTATCTCAATATCCTAATGGTACAGATAAGATTAAATTAACTGCTGCTGAATTAGCTTCTATACCAGATCAAAAAACAGATCCTGAAGGATTTAGACAAGCTATTTGGAATTTAATGGGTTATACTCCTAAAAATTATCCTTATGGTAGTGAAGGCTGGAGACAACAAGAACAAGCTTTTAATAGTGGTGTGGAAATGGTAAATAAAGGTTTTAGATATGTTACCAGACCTGATGGTATTTCAGGAATGAGAAGAATGTATAAAACTGGAACTAAAGCTGTTAAACCTATTGAGGTTGAAAAAGATGAATTAATTTTTGAAAAACACGGAAATAAGTATAAACTTATAGCTGATTTTAAAGGAGGTAAAACTCATGCTCAAGGAGGTGAGAATTACATTGCTAAAGAAGGAGATATTATATTTCCAGGTAAAATGAGATCAGAAGTAATGAAAGCTTATATTTCTGGAGATTTTTCTAAATTAGAAAAAATGAGAAATGAATTACCTAAAGATACTCCTAATGGTACTGCTGCTTCTGGTTTAGACATAGCTTCAGGAATAGGTGCATTAGCTCCTTCTATATATAATATAGGAATGGGATTATTTGGTAAAACAGAAAAAACCAACAGAAGAATATTTAATCCTGAATTAATGAAATATGAAGATACTTCTGGTCAATTAAGACAAGATGTAAACTCTATTTCTAATGCAGAAATGGATATTTCAAGAAATCTTTCTGGAGGAAATGCTGGTAATTTTAGAGCAAATGCTACTTCTGCATTAAATAGAAAATATAAAAGGATGCAAGAAATAAATAATGCGGAATATAATAAAAAACTAGGAATTGATAATGCTAATACTCAAATTAAAAATCAAGCTAATATAAATAATTTAAATTTACAAAATCAATACGATCAATTAGATTTACAAAATAAAGCTAGAAAACAAGATTTCTTAGGTAAAGGTTTAACTGGTATTTCTG
>DATCKO010000015.1:0-14049 GCA_036562215.1 Haloplasmataceae bacterium
CTCCTAAATAATAACTTAATACCGAGATAATGATAAAAGAAATAATCAATAATAAAGATTTTTGTCCACTTAATATCCCATAAAAAGCCCCTTTATTACGAATTGAGGTAAAGTTAAGAACCTTAGGAATAACAGTAACTGATTCATTCTCAGGAATACTCTTTACTATTAAGAATTTTGACAATTGATCAATAATAATTAAAGTAAATATTATTATGATTACGATCATAGTCTCTCCTTTAAATAAGCAATCGCATCATTAAGAGTCGCTACAGGTACAATGGTCATCTGACAAGGCATAAGTTCTAATGCTCTTTTAGCTTCTTCATAATGTACGTAAGGAGTAAAAAAGATATCGACTTGACATTTACACGCACCAAGAATCTTATGTTTTATTCCTCCTATTGGACCTACTTTTCCATTTTCATCTATTGTACCAGTACCAGCTATCTTTTTACCTTGAGTTAAATCAATGGGTTCTAACATATCATAAATAGTTAGAGCTTGCATTAGGCCAGCAGATGGTCCGTAACCTGAATAATCAATGATATTAAATTGTGGATATGAATTAGTAAAATCAAACTGGTAATTGGTATATAAATAATCCTCATAAAAACCGATAATACAGCGATCATTAATTTTTTCTTTTGCTAAAGTAACAACTATTTCTTTATTATCACGTAAAATCGTTAAATTAAAATTAATTCCACAATCAACTTGTGAAAGAAAGTATAGTAATTCTTCTTTATTATTAACATCTATACCATTAAATTCCTTTATTATATCTCCTATTTTTAAAGCCCGATATGAAGGTGTATTGTAAATCATATCTATTACTACTACACCATCAGAAACTTTATATAATTTTTTTTTACTAGCGTTATATGCAGCAATAACAGAATTATTAATAGAACTACGTTTATATAAATTACTACGAATCTTCATTTCCTTATTAGATAATAGATTATCTTCTTCCGACAATTTGTAAAAATCATTTTTATCATCAAAATAATGATATATATATTGAAAAGGTGAAGGTCTAGTAATAACAGAAACATAAGATAGATTATATGATCCAGTGGATTTTGTAGCATCTGTTATTTCAATAAAACTACCAGCATCATCAATACCACCAGGTAAATAAATTTCATATGGTAAAGGATAAAGGAAAAAAAAGAGGAGAAATAGATATAGGAAAGAAAAAATTATTAATTTTTTATAATGTTTTCTTAACCACTTCATTTTATCACCTACTTCTATTCTTTTACCAATCCTGTTTTTATATTTATCGATACATCATTAAATAACCGATATTTTACCTGACAAGAATCAAACATTTTTTTAGCAGCAATTGTTGACTCACTATCACTATATTTATCAGAATAATAAACTACTTCCTTAATACCACTTTGGATAATTAATTTAGCACATTCATTACACGGAAACAAGGTCACATACATTGTACAATCTTTTAATTTGGATGTCGAATTTAGTATCGCATTGGGCTCTGCGTGAACAACATAAGGGTATTTCGTATTTAACCATTCTCCTTCTCTAGTCCAAGGATATTCATCATCACGACAACCAATCGGTAAGCCATTATAACCAATACCCACAATTCTTTTTTCACTATTCACTATACAAGCTCCTACTTGCGTATTTTCATCTTTACTTCTTTCCGCTGATAGTAAAGCTATTCCCATAAAATATTGGTCCCATGAAATGTAATCTTTTCGCATTTCTTTCACCTCTATAGCATTTTACCATATTTTAATGGAAAATTAAAACAAATATTAAAAGATGGTATAAACCATCCTTATTCAATCTTGATAACTTCATATCCTGCATCAACTACCGCATTAACTAAATCTTCATCGGTAACATTAGAACTAATATCGACATTAGCAAGTTTTTTTTCTAAACTTACTTCAACGCTGTTTACTCCTTCTACATCTTCTAAAGCATTGGTAACATGCTTAACACAATGTTTACAACTCATACCTTCAATATGTAATATTTTTTTCATCTATTTCATCCTTTCATTTTTTTATTTTAAACCTTTTTAATCGTAAAGCATTGGTGACCACCGATACAGAACTAAAAGCCATCGCAAGGGCTGCTAACATAGGGTTTAAAAGTGGTCCACCAAAAAGGTGTAAAACACCAGCAGCAATAGGTATACCTAAAGTGTTATATCCAAAAGCCCAAAATAGATTTTGCTTAATATTGCGAATGGTCGCTTTACTTAATTCTATGGCAATTGCTACATCGATTAAATCATTTCTCATTAAGACAATATCAGCTGATTCCATAGCCACATCTGTTCCTGAACCTATCGCCATGCCAATATCAGCCTGAGCTAGAGCTATAGCATCATTAATGCCATCTCCAACCATAGCTACTTTATAGCCATCTTTTTGTAACTTTTTGATTTCATTAGCTTTTTCATCTGGTAATACTTCTGCTAAAACTTTAGTTACACCTACTTCTTTGGCGATAGCTTGAGCTGTTTTTTCATTATCGCCAGTAATCATTGCAATTTCGATTTCCATTTGCTTTAGTTTACTTATGGCCTTATTACTACTGACTTTTACAGTATCACTAACCGCAATAATTCCCTGCATTTTACCATCAATGGCCATAAACATTGGGGTTTTACCTGCATTAGCTAATGTTTGAGCTTCTTTTAAAAATGTTATTTCGACATTGTTATTATTCATTAGTTTTTCATTACCCAAAAGAATTACTTTATTATCAAATGTATATTTTATTCCTTGACCTGGTAAGGCTTCAAAAGTTTCCCACTTAGGTAATTCTAATCCTTCTATTTGTGCTTTATTTACAATTGCTTCTCCCAAAGGATGCTCAGAACCTTTTTCACCAATAGCAGCAATTCTTAATAGTTCTTTCATATCAATTTCATTACTTACAATAATATCAGTAACAATTGGTTTACCTTCGGTTATAGTACCAGTTTTATCAAATACCACACAGTTAATTTGATGCGTTACTTCTAAAGCTTCACCACTTTTAATTAATATTCCTAACTCTGCTCCTTTTCCCGTACCCACCATAATAGCAGTAGGTGTTGCTAACCCCAAAGCACATGGACAAGCAATGACAAGAACAGATACAAAAATCTGTAAAGCAAAAACAATAGATTCTCCACCAATTAACCAAAATATACCTGAAAGAAAGGCAAGCAAAATGACAATAGGTACAAAGTATCCAGAAATAATATCTGCTAATTTGGCAATAGGAGCTTTAGTACTTTGAGCTTCTTCAACTAGTTTAATTATTTGAGATAATACTGTATCCTCTCCAACTTTTGTGGCTTTAATAATTAAAGTTCCATTTTTATTAATACTAGCTGTATAGACTTTTGTACCGATACTTTTTTCAATGGGTATACTCTCCCCTGTTAACATCGATTCATCAACAAAAGAATACCCATCTACTACCAAACCATCCACGGGAATTTTTTCTCCTGGTTTTACAATAATCAAATCATTAACAGCAACTTCATCTATAGGTACTATAACTTCTTTTCCTTCAATAATTAATGTTGCATTCTTAGGTTTTAAACCCAATAACTTTTTAATAGCTTCTGTAGTTTTTCCTTTAGAAGTATTTTCTAAATATTTACCTAAAAGAATTAAGGTAATAATAACACCCGTTGTTTCAAAGTATAAATAATGTGTAAAGTGCTCATGACCATTAATAATCTTGATTAAAGAATAAATACTGTAAACAAAAGCCGATGAAGTCCCTATTGCAACAAGAGAATCCATATTAGGTGCTAAATGTATCAATCTTTGGAAACCATTAGTATAGAATTTATATCCAATAATCATGATAGGAATAACGAGTATTAATTGACTTAAAGCATAGTTTAATGGATATAATTCAGGATTAATAATCCGTGGTAAAGGCATACCTATCATATGTCCCATCGCAATATAAAACAAAGGTACAGTAAATATAAGCGCCCATATTAGTTTTAAATGTTGGATTCTCAAAACTTTTTCTTGGTGTAACTTATCTTCATTAAAGTTATTTTCTTCTATATCTAAAGCTTGATATCCAGCATTATTAATAGCATCTTTAATCATTTGTAGTTTAACAAACTCTGGATTATATTTGATATTCGCTTTTTCAGTAGCTAAATTAACATTAACCTCATTTACACCATTTAACTTTTTTACCGCTCGTTCCACAGCCCTTACACAACTAGCACAAGTCATTCCAGAAATGGGAATGATTACTTCTTTTATCGCTTTCCTAGATTCTTCTAGTACAAGCTCATAGCCAGCTGTAACAACAGCTTTTTTGATTAAATCAACAGTAACTTTATTTTCATCATATTCAACTACTAATTTCTCGGTAGTTAAATTAACATTTACACATTCTATACCCTCTAATTTCTTAACACTTCTTTCAACTGCCCTAACACAACTAGCACAACTCATACCTAATACGGTAAATTCTTTTTTTTCCATTATATCACCTATTATATAGTACCCTTTTAATTAGTACTTCATTACGAAAATTATAACATAGTTATTTATATGGCGTCAAAGCAAAAGCGTTATACCTAAATATAACGCTTTGCTGTATATAATAAATAATATTTTAATTATTTTTAAGAGTATCATCCGTGATTAAATCAGGATCTTCACCATTTAGAATTGCTTTTACTTTGGCATAAGTTAAAGCTGTTCCAGGTTTGCATAATTTAACATCAGCTTCTCCTTTTAAAATGCCATCAGCCATTCCTGAACAACCAGCATAACCACAAGCACCACAGTTAAAACCTGGTAGATTAGCTACTATTAAATCATATCGAGGGTCTTCTTCAACATAAAAGACTTTACTAGCAAAGGCTAATACAAACCCGATAACTGCTCCAATTCCTCCAACAACACCAGCAACAATTAAACCATTAGTAATCATTTTGGTTTTTCACCTCTTCACAATCTATATTAAGATTCTTTTTAATTTCCTCTTTAATCTCTTGTACCCGATTGGGTTTCGCATAACTACAAGTACTTACTGTACAATGTTCACAAGCCAGTGATGGTAATTCATGACCTTCAGGCATTGGAGTTTTTTTGTTTAAATACATTCCAATTGCGAAAAATGCACCTAAACCCGTAATAAGTAAAGCAATTACAAGATATTGAATCATCTATAATACACCTGCGAATCCAATAAAGGCTATGGACATAATTCCAGCCACAATAAGCGCAATTGGTGTTCCTTTAAAACTTTCCGGTATATTAGCATTTTCTAGTCTTTCCCGAATTGTGGCAAAGACATAAATTACAAGAGCATAACCAACAGAAATACCTACACTATATACAACGGTTTGGAGAAAATTAAATTCATTATTTACATTTATTAAAGCTACCCCTAATACAGCACAGTTTGTAGTAATTAATGGTAAATATATACCTAGCATTTTATAAATAACAGGAGCAGTCTTTTTAATAAACATTTCCACGAATTGGACAACACCTGAAATAATTAAAATGAAAACAATCGTTCTCATATATGTTAAATCAAGACGAATCAAGATAAAGTGATCAATAGTCCATGTAAGAATTGAAGATAGGGTAATAACAAAGATAACAGCTAGACCCATACCTACAGCAGATTGACTCTTCTTTGATACTCCTAAAAACGGACATGTTCCTAGAAATTGTGTCAACATAACGTTTTGAATTAAGATAGCAGATAAACCTAAAGCAATATAATCACCAAAATCCATCTATATCCCTCCTATTTCTTAGCTGCTACTTTTTTAGCGCGGGAGATCTTTATCGAATTAATGACACCTAATATAATACCTAATGTAATAAATGCTCCTGGGGCGATAACGAAGATGGTTGCTGGTTGTACTAAATCAAATGGTAAAATATCAATACCTAAAAATGTTCCAGAACCTAAGATTTCTCTAATCGCTGAAATCAAAGTTATCGCTAAAGTATATCCAACACCCATACCTAAAGCATCTATGAAAGAAGCAAAGACACCATTTTTACTAGCAAATGCTTCTGCCCGTCCTAAAACTACACAGTTGACAACGATTAATGGTATAAAGATTCCTAAACTCTCATAAATACTAAAAGTATAAGCATGCATTAGCATATCAACGATTGTAACTAAAGTTGCAATAACCACGATATAAGCAGGTATACGGACTTCATTAGGAATCAATTTTCTAATCATTGAGATAATCACATTAGACATAATAAGTACTAAAGTAAAAGCTAATCCCATACCTAAAGCATTTAAAACGGTAGTAGTAATAGCAAGAACCGGACACATGCCAAGTACTAAGACAAATACAGGGTTTTCAGAGAAAATACCCTTTAGAAAATTTTGCTTCGTTTTCATTAGTGACTACCTCCTTGGGTACCTAAATTTTGCTTATAATAATTTAAAGCTTGTTCAATACCATTTTTTACAGCTTGCGAACTCTTAGTAGCACCAGAAATGGTATCAACTTCTGATACATCATTTAAATTTAAGAAACGATTAATGAAATCACTATTTGTAACTCTAGTTCCTAAACCTGGCGTTTCTTCATTTTTTAGATATGATATACCTTTCACTTTACCATTTATATCTATACCGACAATAAACTCAATCTTTTTATATGGTTTTGGAGCATCAACATAGAAGATATAACCAATAACTTCGTCAGCATTATCTTTATCATAAATAATATAGTATTTTTTAAGTACCTTATCATTTAGTTCAATTGTGTTTTCTTCATTCTCTAAAGCATCTTTATTCATATTTGGAAAGATTTTTTCAATACCATCAGCTAACTTTTGTGCTGTTGCTCTAGCAATTGGTCCTTTCGTTAACTCATTGACAACTCCGAGAATAAAGCCACTAAGGAAGGCGATTACGAACAATACTAGTGTTAAATGAAGATATTTTTTCATTATAATGCGCCTCCTAACCTAATACTTGTATAATAAGTTATACCTACGATTATTAATCCTGTAATTATCCAGAAAAGAATTTCCTTTTTAGAAATACCTTTTCTTTGACCCATAAGGGCATTATCAATGATAGGAGTGAACATATTCATAAATAGAATTGAGAATAATACTCCTTCAGGTAAGTTACCTAGCATCCGGATGACAAAGGTAATAATCGCTAAGTATATCGCAAAAATAACCCGACCTTTTTTAGTGATTGGTTGTGTAACTGGTTCTGTAGCCATAAAGACAGCACCAAATAACAAACCACCAGTTAAAACATAAAATAATGGAAAATAAATTCCAAAGGTATTTAAACTAAGTCCTTCACTTAGAGTAGTCCATTGTATGACATCTTGATTTAGTAATGCTACCGCCCAAGTCATCAAAAAGACTAATCCAACATAAATAACTGGTACAAACCAATTAATTGTTTTTTTAATTGATAAATATATAAAAGCTAGTATTATCCAAAATGATAAACTTTCTCCTAATGCACTAGGATAAAATCCTAAAAAGATTCTTAGAAATGAACCATATATTTCTTTAATAGTAGCATATGATATTAATCCTTCTTTAGCAGCAATAGTTAATGGTGAGGCAGAAGAAATCGCGTCAACCGTACTACTTATTTCAGGATTGATACCAAAAATAATTGATGATAGATTAAATGTAAAAGGAATAGCTTGATAATTTAATGCTTGTTGCATAAGTGATGTAAAAGCAATAGTTATAAAAGCACGTCCCACAAGAGCAGGATTGAAAATATTGTTTCCAACTCCTCCAAAGATGGACTTACCAATGATAATAGCTACAAACCCTCCAATGATTACGACATATAAAGGGGTACCAAATGGTAAGGATAAAGCATATAGCATACCTGTAATCGATGGATATGAAGTAGCCATACTTCTAAACCATCCTGCAAAATCATCATATTCTTTTAGAACATATCTATTCCAAATCGATTCAGCGGCAATACATGAAAAAACCCCTGTAAAGATGACTAAGCCAGCTCGAATCGCTACCACAATTCCTTCAGTAAAGGTCGCATCTAAATACATTGTGACATATAGAAACTGAAATAACATTGCCACAATAGCCATTGGGTATGTCGTAAGTGGTAAATCTAACATATATTTATGAGTAGAGCGGCCACTATGCAAATGTGGATAGGCATTTACTTGAAATTTAGCCATTTTAAATCTCCTTCCTAATCAACTATGAATTACTTTTTATTTTTATTCTTAATATTGTAGTAAGCTTTACCTTTTTTAATCGCTTCATTGATCTTGATATGAGACGGACAAACATAAGCACAGGTACCACAATCAATACATTTAGTGACATCTAATTTACCTAATAATACTTCATTTTTTGCTAAAGAAGCTTGTCTTAATAATGTTGGTTGAAGTCCAGCAGGACAATGGAAAACGCAAGTTCCACAACGAACACATGGTTGTTCATCATGAATAAAGAAACGATTATCGTGCTCTGATAAATGCAAAACATCTAGAATAACTTCACCAATCGGTTTATTATGAGGTACTTGATATTCACGAATACCATTTAAAACAATAATTGCAGAGTTTGTTTCAGAAATAACAAAGTCATCACTTTTTTGGGTCATACCCATCATTGGACCACCAGCAATGACTCTAACCTCTTCTAATTCTGGAGCATATCCATCAGATTGTTCAATCAATTCTTTGGCTAAAGTACCAATACGAACACGATAATTTCGTGGTCTTACGATAGCTTCTCCAGCAACGGTTACAATCCGCTCAAGAAGTGGTTTACCTTCCATTATGGCATGCGCAACAGCACAAGCTGTAGAAACATTATTAACTATAACTCCACATTCTAAAGGTAGGTTTTCATAAGTACGCTTTAGTGTGCGATATACAACTTGTTTTTCCCAACCTGCTGGATATTCATCAGGTACTTGAAAAACTTTGATATTTTCATGCTTTTTAGCATGGGATACAAGTAGTTCATAAATTTCTTCTTTTCCCTTTTTGATGACAATAATACCTTTCTCTGCATTAGCAATTTTCATTAAAATACGTAAACCATTGAAAACGCTTTCTGTATCTTCAATCATTATCCGATAATCAGAAGTAATATATGGTTCACATTCTGCCCCATTTAATATTACTGTATCAATATTCTTAATATTTTGATATTTGAGTTCTGTAGGGAATCCTGCTCCACCTAAACCAATTATTCCAGCTTCATGAATTAAGGAAACTAACTTTTCATTTTCACAAGATTCAAAATCTTCTACAGGATTTAAATCAATAAATGTATCTTGAAAATCATTTTTTATTTTAATACATACATAGGGTACACCCGATGAATGAAGAACTCTTTCTTGACCTACTACTTCCCCACTGACAGTAGCATGTTTAACTATAGGTAATCCTTTATCTTTTTTTCTTTCGGCAATTTTTTGACCTAATTTTACTTTGTCACCTGGGTTTACATATATATCAAAATCATTTCCTTTAACAGAAAGAGGTATATATACATATTCAGGTGTTAGATAATCTACCGTTTTTAATTTGGCAATATCATCTTTTCGACTAGGAATATGAATTCCTATCTTGGCTTTAAATCGCTTCATTCTAACACTCCTTTATTTTTATTCATCCCTACAAATTATACCCTTTTTATATTATAAAAGTAAAGGATTGTAATATTTTTCACAATATTATTTTACAATTTTCATGTAATAGCAAGAATAACAATGATTTCCAAAAAAAATATTGTAAAACATTTCACAATGTTTTACAATACCGATTTAATTGCCAAAATTATTAATATTATGCCACCAAGTATCGTGGCTTTTTTACCGATATATTTTTTTACATATAACCCTATATTAACTCCTAAAAACGAAAATAAGAAAGTGATTAAACCGATAGTTAAAGATGCATATAAAATACTACTATATTTTAAACCATATGATACACCAGCAGCATAAGAATCGATACTTGTAGCTGTGCCATAAATAAGTAATATTTTATTATTCAAAAAGCGGTATTCTCCAGTATTTAGACATTTATTTCTTCGACAATGAATACAGTTTTCTTGTGTACATTTTGCTTCTACTTTATCGAAAGAATCTAAAATCATCTTTACCCCAAGAAAAGCTAATAATAATCCAGAAATTAAAGAATTATATTTAGTTATTTTATTTCCTAAAATAAATAAGGTATAGTAACCTAATAAGAACATTATAGCTTGGAAAAAGCCAAAAGTAAAAGCAATTTTCATTTTAGCGGTAATCATTTTCGCCAATCCACTCATACCTAAAGTCATTGCTACCGCAAAAGCATCCATAGCTAGAGCAATTGCTAATAGTACTACCATGATTATTTGCTCTGTCATTTTATACCTCTCAAAAAAAGCAATAAGTAAACTATAAAGTATTATAGTTTAATAACAGAACATTGTCAAACAATCAATGTCGTTACTGTAAGATTTTTTTCCATATTTTTGTAGAAAATTCGACAATACTTCCAATAAAGAGTAACGATAAAATTGTACCTATTCCAATATTATTAAAAGGTTTTCCGTTAATTAAACCTATAATAATTGCAGTAAGTAATGCTACACATTCAGATAAGGTTTTAGCTGTAAGATAATTAATCTTAAACTATTTCATAAAACTTAGCATTAAAATATCAGGTGGTGTGGGTGATAGTTTTGTAAATATTAAAAGTGCAATACCACTTCCTAAAAATATAAGGCTCAGAAAAAATAAACTGTATTTTAACAATAATGGAGATATATTAAAGGTAAAAACATAAATAAACCAAAAATCTATAATCCAACCGAAAAATAAATTAGTTATGATCGCTAAAACATTACTTATCTTAAAATAAAATACGAGTGATATTATAACAGTTATAATACCAACAATAAAAACCCATGTTCCTACTGTTAAGTGATAAAAATCATATAAATTACCATGAAGAACATCCCATGAACCTACACCAATATCAACTTTTAAATATAATGCAACACCCATGGCCATTAAGTTTAATGCGAAAAAGTAAAGTACGATTCTTTTAATCAGTTTCATGCTATCAATCCTACTTTTCTATTATGTGTTAAATAAAATCTACATATTAAGCTGTCTTAATATATAGTTTTATTCTTAATTGGGTTTTATATTACCAGAAGTATTAATCGTTATCAAAGATATGTAGAATTCAATCTTTCTTAAGTTATATTACATAAAGGTAAATAAAATCGACAAATTAACCTATGGAGGTTTATTTATATAAAATTAACCTTGATAAGTTAATATTATAAATGATATACTTAATTTGAGGTGATAAAAATGTATTATGCCATTATTGGTGACATTATTAATTCTAAGCAAATAGATAATCGAAGAGAAGTACAAGAAAAATTAAAATATTATCTCGATAAAATCAATTATGAATACCAAGAAGATTTAGCAGCCAATTTTACCATTACTTTAGGTGATGAGTTTCAAGGATTGTTAAAAAGTCCCCATCATATCTTTGAAATCTTAAGTAAAATCGAAATAGTGATTTCACCTTTAAAATTTCGTTTTGGCATTGGTATTGGCGACATAATTACCTCAATTGATAATAGAATTTCTATAGGTTCTGATGGCCCAGCCTGGTGGCATGCTCGAGATATGGTAACTAGCTTAAAGAATCATAAAAGTCGCCTTAAACTAGCAACTAATATCAAAATAAGTGGTTTGAAAGATGATTTGATACAAGAGTTATTAAATGTTAATTTAAGTTTATGTTACTCATTAAAGAATAGTTGGACAAGTGAACAGAAAAAAGTAATCGATCATATCCTTTTAAAATATGGCTTAAACGATAATTTTATCCAAAAAGAAGTCGCACAAGACCTAAACATGAGTCCAGTAAACATTAATAAAAAATTAAAATTATCTTTATTTTATGATTACCTTTATACTTTACAAACTATCACTAATTTATTAAATCGGGAAAGGTGAGATAATGAGTGTTTTGGGGATTTTATTATTAATTCAACTAATAATATGTGAGTTTTATGTTTTTCCTACTCCATCAAACTTTATGAAAGCTTTAATAAAAGCACTGATATTACCAGTTCTCATATTATTAAATCTTATAATTCTAAATCTCTCATTTAAAACAGTAATCATCATATTCATATTTAGTCTCTTATCTTTTTTTCTGCAAGTTGCTTTTTACCTATTGAAAAAAGGTATTAATGATAAAATTCTATTTATCATTAAAATATTCCTTTTTTTTATATTAATAACTGTCTTATCAAATATACTTAATAGTGATATCAAATTATCCTATTATAATTACTTAACACAACATACTTATCATTTACAAATCATCCTTAGTTTAGTATTACTGGTTAATCCATGTAATATAATATTCAAGAAATACTTCCAACACTTTAAACCCCAAGATGATTATGAGGCTAATCATGAAACTCCTAAAAATGCTGGAGCAACAATCGGTATTTTAGAAAGATTACTTATCTTTTTATGTTTACTCAATCAATTATATACCTCTATTGGTTTAATCTTTACTGCTAAATCTATTGCTCGTTATAAAAGGATTAATGATGAACCAGCTTTTGCTGAGTATTATTTAATCGGCACTTTAACAAGTGTCTTAATGAGCATCATGGTTTATATCATTAGTTTCATAATCATATAAGTTTTTTAACTATTTTGATGAAGATTAAAGTATTTATCCAGACCTTTTTTTAAGTATTTAATATTATACATATGAGAAATATTTCTCTAATACACTAACACTCCTCTAAAAAAAGGATGTTAAGCATAAAACTTAACATCCCTATTTTTATAATAATGTATCATCGATACTATTTAGATACTCTTCAATTGGACCAATTACGGATTTAATGCAACCATCAGTAAAAGGATTTTGTAATCCTGCAGCTTCTACTAATTCTAAGAAAGGTTTTGTTCCTCCTAATTTGCATAAATCAACATAACTTTCCCAAGCAGTAGCACGATTTTCTTGCATTTTTACCCAGTATTGGAGTGCACAAACTTGTGCTAAAGTATAATCTATATAATAGAATGGTGTTCCAAAAATATGACCTTGTCTAAACCAGTAACCTCCTCGATTATAGAAATCATTATCTTCATAATCTTTATGAGGTAGGTATTTCTTTTCAATTTCACGCCATTTAGCTTTTCTTTCTTCCTTAGTCGCATTAGGATTTTCATAAACAAAATGTTGGAACTCATCGACTGTAACACCATATGGAATAAACAAAATAGCCTCACTTAAATGAGAAAATTTATATTTTTGCTCTTCATCTTCAAAGAATAACTTCATCCATGGCCAAGTAAAGAATTCCATACTCATAGAGTGAATTTCACAAGCTTCATAAGTTGGCCAATGATATTCAGGTACTTCATAACATCTACTAGTATATACTTGGAAAGCATGACCAGCTTCATGTGTTAAGACATCTACATCACCACTAGTACCATTAAAGTTGGAAAAAATAAATGGAGCTTTGTAATTGGAGATATAGGTACAATATCCTCCACCTGCTTTTCCTTTTTTAGCTACTAAGTCCATGAGATGATGTTCAGTCATATAGGTGAAAAACTCATCAGTTTCTTTAGATAATTCTCGATACATTTTTTTGGCATTATTAATCATCCATGCTTCATCACCCTTAGGTTTAGCATTACCGGATAAAAACTTTAAACTTTCGTCATAATATTTCAACTTATCAAGACCTAAACGTTTAGCTTGTCTTTTTAGTAGTTTTTGTGCAAGAGGTACTAAATCTTCATATACTTGTTTGCGATAATTAGCAACCATTTGTGGGTTATAATCTGTACGAGTTAAACGGTCATATCCAAGTTGCACATAGTTTTTATAACCTAATTTACGTGCCATTGCATCCCTAGTCTTAACTAATTCATCATAAATATCATCTAACTTACTTTCATTTTCTTCCATGAATTTGGTGATAGCTAATTGCGCTTTTTTCCGCATATTGCGGTCTATAG
>DATCKO010000030.1:0-5316 GCA_036562215.1 Haloplasmataceae bacterium
TAATTCTTCTATAAAAAAACGAATTTTATTAGCTCCAGCATTAAGAGTTAAATTAACTAGGAGGTACATATGGTTAGGTTTAAATATTAATAAAGACAAGTTAAAAGATAAATATTTAATCGAAAACCAAAAATTGATAAGTGTTGAATTCCCTAAATCAAATATAAAGAAAATATGGTGGTTTAGTAAGTGTTTTTGGCAGTTATTTAAACTAATTAAATATACAAACAAAAACTTAAGTAACATTAATAAACCATTATTAATTATCCAATCTTATAAAGATGAATGTGTTACATCTAAAGCACCAAATATTGTTATGAAAATGACTAAATCAAATGATAAAAGAATAGTTTGGTTAAAAAAATCATATCATGCTGTTTTAGATGAAAATGACAAACAGCTAATTATTAAACTTATGATAGATTTTATAGAAAGAGATAATATATAATTATTAAACATATTACGTCTATTAAGTATTATTTCTTAAATAGTTTTTAAAATATTAATAGGTGAAAATATGTTTAATCTACTTAGAAAAATTAAGTTTATTAGGAAACTAATGCTTAAGTATCCCAAGACTTATAATTATATAAGAAAGGTTGTTCATATTTTAGAACAAAAAGAAGTGAGTTTATTAGCTCCTTACTTAGCTTATTTTATACTACTATCATTTATTCCCACCATATCTTTGACTTTTGAAGTGGTATTTTTGATTATTAATAGTAATTCTGGTTTATTAGAGACTTTAGAAGATGTACTACCAGTTTATGTTCATTCTATTTTAGTGGGGTTAATTGATAATCGTAGTGGTCCTATTCCCATTTTAACGTTTTCAAATATTGTATTACTTTATGTAGCATCACAAATTTATTTATCTTTTTATACAAGTTATTTATTAATATATAATATTGAACCGAAAAAATTTTATTTAAAAGGACGGATTGTCGCATTTATTAATACCTTATTACTAATAGTTTTAATTTTCTTTTTGTCACTTTTTACCATTTTTAATAAATATTTCTATCATTTAATACGTCAAAATTTAAATTATCTTTTTATTGACTATTTATATAGTTATATAAACTTTATTTTAGCAATCATTATAATCTGTTCTATTGTTACTTTTATGATGTATTCCATTCCTGATTTCCGGCAAAAAATAAAAGATGTATTTCCAGGGGCATTATTTGTAACTTTTGGTTGGATAATTGTTTCTTTTGGTTTTAAAGTTTATACTGATTATTTTGCTGATTATAGGACAGTTTATAAAACCTTTGCGGCGATTATTGTATTTATAGTTTGGATTTATTTATTAAGTCTTGTTTTGATTATTGGTATTGTGATAAATAGGGCTAAATTTACCACTCATGAAAATGATAAAAATAGTAAAAATAGTAATGAATACACCGAAGGGAGTGAATATTAATGTCTATAAATAAAATCAGATACATCGGTGTATTTGCGCTTACTATTATATTTAGTATATTTCCTATCCTTAATGGAGGAGCAAGTAGTGATAATAAGGCATATGGTTGGGGTTTTAAACCAGGAAAACCAGGTCAAAGACCAGAGGTAGGGCAGTTATATGAATCGATTCTGGCAAGACATAATGCTTTTTACATCGATAAAACAACTTCAAAAAGATTATATCTAACATTTGATGCAGGCTACGAAAATGGAACAACAGAACATATTCTTGATGTCTTGAAAAAACATAATGTAAATGCCACTTTCTTTTTAGTTGGCGATTATTTAAAAAAAGAACCTGAACTTGTAAAGAGAATGGTTAATGAAGGACATATAATTGGAAATCATACCTGGTCTCATCCTGATTTGACTAAATTAAATAAAGAACAATACCAAGAAGAACTAGAAAAATTTGAAGATTATTATAAGAAATTAACTGGTAAGAATTTATTAAAAATAATGCGACCACCAGCTGGTACATTTAGTGAGCGGAGTTTACAAATAGCTGATGAACTAGGATATTGTAATATCTTTTGGTCTTTAGCTTATAAGGATTGGGAAATAGATAAACAGCGTGGTTGGAAATATGCTTATGATGAAGTAATGAAAAGACTACATCCCGGAGCTATTATATTACTTCATCCTATATCTAAAGATAACGCATTAGCTCTTGAACAAATTATTATTGATGCAAAAGAACAAGGATATGAATTTGTACCTATCACAACTTTGTTTATGCCTAAGATAATGTTTGTAAATGGTTTTTAAAACCAGGGTATGGCTTAGCCATACCTTTTATTTATTACGACATATTTTGCTTATAATATTTAATTAAAAATCAATTTATAGTATAATTATGTATATATATAATAATTATGGTTACATATTTGGGACAAATGCATATATTATGTTGAATGGAGGCGAAAAAGTGAAGTTAAATACTATTCAAGTTGTTCATAAATATTTACCTACTTTATGCGAAGAAAGTATGTTGGTCTATAATTATACCAATTTGCTTAATAAAAATTATGGGGTATCAATTATTGCTGCACCAATAATTAAGAATTATGAGGATAAGACTTCCTTTAGAGTTGTCCGAATAAAAGATAACCATTTAAAAAAGCTTTTGAATAATAAAGGATTTGATCTTATACATATACATTCATACATTTATGGAGAATTAGCCTTAGAAATGGCTAGAAAAAATCAAGTGCCAATTGTCGCCACCTTTTATCCACAGGAATTTTATGCCATAAAAGAAAAAAATCGTAATAAAATGATGAAAAAAATTGTCCAAATATACAATTACTATAATTATCTTTTTACCACTAATCAAAGGATGATTAATATATTAAAAGATTATGGATATAAAGGAAAGATTAGTTTAATTAAAAGTGGTACTGATATTAGTTATGATGATAGTAATAGATTAAGGGATAAAGATTATATTGAACGAATACATAACGTAAGTGATGATAGTTATATTCTATTATATGTTGGATCATTAAACTGGAATAAGAATCTCAAATTAATTCTTGAAACAATAGCCCATTTACGTGACTTCAAGCAAAAATTTAAAATATTATTTGTTGGTGAAGGTAATGCACGTATCGAAATGAATAGATTTATTGAAGAAAATAAATTTAGTAAATATGTTGATTTTGTGGGAGAAATAACTGACCGTAGTCAATTGGTGAAGTATTATGCTCAAGCTAGTCTCTTATTATACCCAGTACCTTATTTAACTTCTGGATTAGCAATTAGAGAAGCAGCAGCTTGTAGTTGTCCTACATTAGCTTTAAAAGATGTTGATACATTAATAAATGATAATATTAACGGTTATCTTTCTGATAATAATAGTCTTTCATATGCACAAAGAATTATATCAGCTATTAATGACCGAAATAAGGATAAAGTTAAATTAGCGGCTCAAGAAACCCTAGCAATACCATATGAACAAGTCGTAAAAGAATTATATGAATACTATGTTGAAATAATAAATAACAGTTAACAATCAAATTGAGGTGAAATTAGATATGGAAAAAAATAGAGCACTATTAACAATAAAAAGATTAGGAATTAATGGTGAAGGTATCGGCTATTATAAAAAGAAAGCTGTCTTTGTAGATGGAGCTTTACCAGATGAAGAAGTAATTTGTGAGTTTACCAAAGAACACCAAAATTATTTAGAAGGTAAGACAATAAAAATTAAAAAAGCATCTATCCATCGTGTTAATGCACCATGTCCTTATTTTGGGAGATGCGGTGGATGTCAACTTCAACATTTAGCTTATACAGAACAGTTAAAAATGAAAAGGGATATAGTTATACAGAGTTTAGAAAGATATTTATCAAATTATGAAAAACTTAATATAGATATTAGAGATACAATTGGTATGGATAATGCGTATAACTATCGTAATAAAGCCCAAATGCCAGTGGCTTTTGATGGTGAAAAAATAGTTACAGGTTTATATGAAGCTAATTCTAATAAATTAATACATATAGATAAATGTATTATACAAGATGATTTTATTAACCATGTTATATATTTAATTAGAAATTTATTAAAGAAATATCATGTCATGGTTTATAATCGCAGATTAAAAGGTGGGGAATTACGTTATATATCTGTACGCTATATTGAAAATACGAAAGAATGTCAAGTAGTAATTGTATTAAAAGAAAAATACTTAAATAATATTGATAAAATTGCCCAAGAACTAATGAAAAAATGTCCTAAAGTAGTATCTTTCTATGTAAATATCAATCCTGATATTAATTCACATGAAATATATGGAGAAGAGTTTATACTTATAAAAGGAAAAGAAACCATAAATGCGAAAATTGGTGATACAAAGTTTATTATTTCACCCCAATCTTTTTATCAGTTAAATTCTGAACAAACAAAAGTATTATATGATTATGTAAAAGAAGTAGCACAATTTAAGAAATCCGATAAAGTAATAGATGCTTATTGTGGTGCTGGTACAATCGCATTATATATAGCGAATGAAGTAAATGAAGTAAGAGGTGTTGATATTACTGAACAAGCTATAAAAGATGCGAGAAACAACGCCAGAATAAATAACACTACTAATGCTTATTTTGAAGCGGGACAATCGGAAAAAATTATTCCGAATTGGATTAGTAATGGTTTTAAACCTGATATATTAATTATGGATCCACCTAGAACAGGTATCGATAAGAAATTATTAGATGTGTTAAGAAAAGTTAAAGTAAAGAAGTTAATATATGTTTCATGTAATCCTTCAACCCTAGCTAAAGATTTAAATGAATTAAGAAGAGTATATAATATTAAGTTAATTCAACCTATAGATATGTTTCCTCAGACTTCACATGTGGAGTGCGTAGTATTGATTACGAAGCTGTAAGCCTTTATTTTACTGGGTTTTCGGAATTACATCTAAGTTGTCTACTCAACCTAAAGGGCAAAAATACGTACATGGAAACATATCGACGATTATTTTTGAGGTAAAATATGAACTCAAAAATTGGTAGGGTTGAGTTGACAGATTAGATAACGGGCATTTTTGATAGGGGTTGAGGAGACAGGATGGATGTAAAGTATTAATTCATTCTGTTTCCGTCTATCATGTTTTTCATGAATTGTTGACATCAAAAATACAAATATATAATTTTAGTATTGACATACTAAAATTAAACTGATACACTACTATTAATGGAAGATTCTCTCATATTAATAGAAAGGAGGAAAAACGTGATTTCATCTACAGATTATTTTCTCAATTTACTTACCATTCGCGGTATAACCTCCAGAGAGCAGTTATTAAATGAAATGCTACGTGTTAAACTTACAGCGAAAGC
>DATCKO010000040.1:0-6973 GCA_036562215.1 Haloplasmataceae bacterium
CTATACATCCTAGAAGACCGATTAACCAAACAAATACAGCTAAAGTATTACTTTGCTTTTGTGCCATTTTATCCACCTCTTTAAAACATATTTATTCATTTATGATTTAAAAAAATAACTTTTTCTTATATATAATTTATACCAGATATAAATGACTATACCTTTAAAAACAGAGGAAATCGTAAGAGCTAACCAAATACCATTTAAACCATAAATTGGAATTAACAAATAAGCCATAGGTATTCTTAAGATATTAAATGTTAAACTAACTATTGATGGAGGTATGGTTTTTCCTATGCCATGAAAAGCCCCACCTACTAAAGCTTCAATAATCATAAATAGTTGGGAAAATGATAATATCTTTAAGTAATCCGCACCTTTACTTAGTGCATTAACATCATTAGAGAAAATATTAAACAACTGTCTAGGAAATAGATACATAAGCACAGTAATAATAATACCATAAATAGTCATCGATATTAAAGCATAACGAACACCTTTATTTATTCTTTCTGGTTGTTTAGCTCCATAGTTTTGTCCTACAAAAGCACTTAAAGCCGTCTGAAAACCTCCAGCAGTAAGCCATGATAATGATTCAATTTGTGAACCAACTTTTTGACTAGCATTTGCTTCTTTACCAAAAGGTGAAACTAAGCCTGATATATACATTGATATAAATGTAAACAATGCACTTTGAATCGCAGCGGGAAAACCTAATTTTAATATAAAACTAGCTTTCTTGCGATCAATTTTAGTAAAAAAGTTAGTATTACTTAAGATAGATTTTCGCGAATAAAAATAGATTATAAATATAATGGTAACTAAAACCTGAGATATGACTGTAGCTATTGCTGCCCCTTTTATATTCATTTCTAAAGTGATAATAAATATGGGGTCTAATATCATATTAAAGATTAATCCTGTACTACCAATTATAAAAGGAACAAAAGTGTTTCCTGTCCCTGCTAATGCGGCGCTGAATATGGGATTAATAGAATAAAATACCAATCCATAGGAAATGATGCTTATATATGTAACCGCATTTTCAAATACTTCTTGCTCAGGTATATTAAATAAACCAACCCAAAAAGGAGCAAAGGCATACAATATACAAGCAAATACTAAAGAAAAAATAAACTCTAATTGAACTCCGGTTCGAGCAAAAAGACTGGCACTCTCATCATCTTCTTTTCCTATCGATTGAGATACGCCAACTTCTGTACCTATTTTAATTAAAACAATAATGGCTGCGCCTAACCAAGTAAACAATCCTCCTATTCCAGCACTTGCAAGAAACCCTGTATTTATTTCTTCATTTGGTGTAGCCCTTCCTAACCAAAATAAATCTGTTAAATTATATGCCATTTCGACAAATGATGTTAGCACGACTGGTAATGATACTAGTATTAATTGTTTAAGTATATTTCCTTTAGTTAAATTATATTTATCTGTTAACATGTATTACTACTCCTTTAACTAATATTATTATAGCGGATTCTCAATTACGCAACAATCTTTATATGAAAAATCATAAAAAAAGAGCCAAAGCTCTTCTATTCATTATGATAAACATCAATGTCGGTAAAGGAACTACAAGTACGATTAAAAAATAAGGTAATTTCACCTGTAGGACCATGTCGATGCTTCGCAAAAATAATATCAACCTGTCCTTGACGATGAGAATCTTTATGATAGTAATCATCACGGTATAAGAAGGCAACAATATCAGCATCTTGCTCAATACTTCCTGATTCTCTTAAATCAGCCATAATAGGCTTTTTATCTTCTCTTGATTCTACTTGTCTTGAAAGTTGCGCACATGCTAAAACAGGAACTTTGAATTCCCGGGCAATTTCTTTTAAAGTCCGCGATATCTCAGCTACTTCTTGTACCCTATTACCACTATTTTTATCACTACCCGTTAATAACTGTAAGTAATCAATGATTATTAATCCTAGACGATTATCTTTCGTTTGTATTAATTTCCGACATTTAGCTCTAACCTCACTTACTTTAAGACCTGGTGTATCATCTATATATATATGTAACTGTGATAAAGCATCAGAAGCAACTAACAATCTACTTAGTTCACTACTATCTAACTTTCCTTTTCTTAACTTTTGCGCTTCAATTTGTGCTTCACTAGTAAGTAAGCGATGGGCTAATTGCTCCGCACTCATTTCTAAACTAAATATCGCAATTCCTGGATCATTATTATACTTCGCCACATTTTTCGCAATATTTAAGACAAAAGCCGTTTTACCCATCGATGGACGAGCAGCCAATATAATCAAATCTTCTTTTTGTAAACCTAAAGTTAAACTGTCTAAGCCAGCAAAACCGGTCCTAAGACCTGTGATATCTGCACCCTTTTCTGATAGAATCTTTATTTTATCAAATACATCTTGTAAAACATTTTTTAAATCTTTAAAATCACTAGCACTACGATTACGAGCGACAAGCATTATTTTCTTTTCTGCATCATCTAATAAATCATCTAAACTAATATCACCATTAGTAGCCCTTTGGGCAATTTGATTGGCTGTATCGATTAATTTCCGTGCTACTGCTTTTTCCTTAACAATTTCAACATAAGTTTCAATATTGGCAGTAGTTGGTACCATTTCGGAGATTTCAATTAAATATTCTAATCCCCCAACTTCTAGAAATTGATTCTTGTTCTTTAATTTTGTCGTTACTGTAGTAATATCTATTGGCTTATTCTCTTCAGTCAATTCTAGAATTGTCTTAAAAAGGATTTGATGTCGAATTTGATAAAAATCTTCGGGATATATCTTATCGATTATTTCTGATATAATTCGATTATCTAAAAAAACCGACCCGATGATTGATTGTTCCGCTTCATTATTAAATGGAACTGTGTTCATATAACCACCCACAATTGTTATTTATTTGTTACAAGGACTTGAAACTCCGCTAAAACATCATGATGTAATTGAACTTTTACATTTGTATACCCTAAAGTTTTTATACTATCTTCTAGAATAATTTTTCTTTTATCGATTTTTACACCATATTCTTTTTCAAAAGCCTCTACTATTTGCTTTGTACTAATGGAACCAAATATTTTTCCATCTTCTCCCACTTTAACCTTAAAAACTAACTGTTTATTATCAATAATCTTTTTTAACTCTTGTGCATCTTTTAAAGCTTGTGCTTCTTCTTGAAGTTTGGCTTTTTTCTCTTCTTCAAGTTGTCTTAATGTAGCGTTAGTAACAGGAATAGCTTGTTTATTATTAATTAAGAAATTAGCATAGCCATCTGCTAATTCCACTATTTGCCCCTTTTTTCCTTTATTTCTAACATCATTTAGTAGAATCACTTTCATAATCTTCATCCTCCTTTAGATATTCATTAATTTTTTCAATCAGCAAATTATATGCATCTTGAAGAGTCATATCACTTAATTGTGTGGCTGCATTATTATAATGACCACCACCACCTAGTTTTTCCATAATAACTTGACAATTTACTTCACCAAACGAACGAGAACTTATTCCTATTAAGTTGGCATCTATTTTACCAATGACAAAAGAAGCCTTAACATTTTCAATCATTAAGAGCCAATCAGCGGTTTGTGCTAATTTGACTTTAGTCAGATTATCTATATTATCGGCAACAACTACAGCCATATTTTCCTTAGTTATTTCCACCTTTTCAAATAATTCAGCTCTTAACATATGTTCTTCATAACTTTCTCGTAACATCGTTTGCACAGCTAAAGTATCTGCCCCATGCTTTCTTAAAAAAGAAGCTGCTTCAAAAGTACGACTACCGGTGCGATAAGTAAAATTATTAGTATCAACAATAATACCAGCTAACATCACGGTGGCTTCAATCTCATTTAATTGAATCTTATGTGGATAATACTCAATAATCTCCGTAATTAACTCTACGGTAGACGAAGCATATATTTCTGTATAGATGATATCTGGAGCTTCAATGAAGTTAGTTCCCCGTCGATGATGATCAATTACTACTAGGCCTTTCGCCTTATTAATTAATTTTGGTTCAATTACTAAATTAGGATTTTGCGTATCAACAACAATTAGTAAAGTTCTTGAAGTCATTAAATCTAAGGCCACTTGAGGGGAGATCATCCGATTTAAAATATTAGTATCACTATCATTTAGATAATTAATCACTTTATCTAAAGTATCATCGATTTCTTTAGTATCTATGATAATAAAGCATTCTTTTTCACTTTTTTGTACAATATTGAACATCCCAAGACAAGCTCCAAAACTATCCACATCAGGAATTTTATGACCCATTATTAATACTTGGTCTGCTTTTTCGATTAATTCAAACAAATCTTGAGCCACAACTCGAGCTCTTACGCGGTTTCTTTTTTCAATGATATTCGATTTTCCACCAAAAAAGCGAATATCTTTCTCAGCCATTATGACTGCAACTTGATCTCCACCACGACTTTGTGTAAGTTCTAGTGCTTCTAGAGCTTTATCATTTAAGGCAACTAAATTTTTTTGATTATAGCTAATACCAATACTAATAGTTAGATTTGAATCAAATTGCTCGGAAATTTTCTTAATCTTAGTCAAAATATCAAATTTACAATTGATTAATTTTTGCAGTATTTTATATTCAATAAGAAGTAAATAACGTCCTTCTGCATAATTTTTTAAAAAAATATTATTTTCGGTAGTATACTCGATAATTTGAGAATTAATCTTTCCTAAAAAGACTAATCTTTTTTGTTCAGTTAAATCTCGAACTGCTTCATCGAGATTATCAAACACTAAGTAACCGATTGCTAATTGTTTACTTTCAAAATTGCGAATTTTTGTTTCTCTTTCAGTCACATCGATTAAATATAATGTTCTATATAATGGATAATGTATTACATCAAAAATCTTACCATTCATTTCGACTAGATAATTTTCAAGACTTAGTTTTTCAAATAAGGTAGTATCTAAATCACTAATATGCTTACCGACAATTTTGATACCCAATATTTTTCTTGTATAGTAATTAACCCATTCTACTATAAATCTTTCATTATATACTAGAATTGCTACTGGAAAATTATTAAATGTATGTGAACCAACTTTTCTGATTTGATAACCTAATTCATCAATTAATTTGGCTTTGCTATCTTGTGAATAATAACGATAAAAAAACATCAACTGTAAAAGCATAAGTAAAATGATGATGATTGATAATGAAATAATTGTGGGCTCAGAATTTCTAATTAGCGTTATCAATATATATGAAAAAACATATAAATAGAAAACGATTAAAAGGGCAAATCTTTGCTTGTATTTCTTTTCCATAAAGAACTCCTCTAACCTGTTTATTATTCAACATATTATAGCATATTTCCATTGATAAAACAATTGTGGTCAATTATCCATAATATATAATTTAGTATTCCAATTAATAAACAAAAAACTCCCAAATAGGGAGTAATACTTAGTCTCTTGTAAATGGTAGTAAAGCTAAATGTCTAGCACGTTTAATCGCAATTGTTAATTCTCTTTGATGTTTTGAACATGTTCCCATTACTCGTCTTGGTAAAATTTTACCACGGTCAGAAACATATTTTCTTAGTAACTCGACATTTTTATAATCTATTGTAACTGGTTTATCTTTTGTTTGTGTACAAAAAATACATACTTTACGACGTCGACCTTTATTAGCAGCATTGCTATTTCCTTTAGGGTTACGACGTGTTTTACTATCGCTCATCATGAAACCTCCTTTTAGAATGGTAAATCATCCTCAGATATAATGGTATTTAAATCATCAAAATATGGATCTTCATTTGGTGAATCCATTTCATTTTGATTACTATTAAATCGAGGTTGTTGATTATTTATATTAAATGTTGGTGTTGTTTGTTGATTTAAACTTGCATTTTGTGTTCTTGATGATTCTAAAAAGACGATGTTATCACATACTACTTCGGTAACATAACGTTTAGAACCATCTTGAGCATCATATGAACGAGTTTGAATACGTCCTTCAATACTTATTAATTGACCTTTTCTAACATAAGCCTTTAATATATCAGCTAATTTCCGATAACATATGCAATTGATAAAATCTGCTTCTTTTACACCATTTTGGTTAACATAGTTACGATTTACCGCAAGTGTAAAACTCCCCACAGATACTCCGGAAGTTGTAGTCCGTAATTCCGGATCTTTAGTTAATCTTCCGATTAAAATTACTTTATTTAACATAAATTCACATCCTTTTATTCCTCATCTTTAATGATGATGTAACGGATGATATCTTCACTAATTCGAGCTAAACGATTAAACTCATTGATAGCTTCCACAGAAGCATTAACATCAATAACAACATAATGACCTTTACGGAAATCATTAATTTCATAAGCTAGATTTTTTAATCCCCAGTTATCAATTTTAATGATTTCTGCTTTTTCATTAGTTAAAACATTAGTGAAATACTCGATAACTTGTTTTCTTTGCTCGTCTTCTAAATTAGGACGAATAATAAACATTATTTCATACTTTTTCATTACAAGCACCTCCTTCTGGTCTATGGCTCACTCTATATGAGCAAGGATGAGTGATTTACTAATCATTAGTATTACTCACATCAAGACATTATATCATTTCTTTAGAAATTTGTAAACAAATAATTATAGATAATCATCAATAATTAGTGGTTTTCGGTCTGGTAATAATTTTTGATACTTAGGTTTCATTATTTTAAGTATCAACATTATATAAAGAGAAACCAAAATGACAAAAATTAAAGGAAAGATATAAGGGAATATTATTATTAAAACAAGAATGCTAATACCAATAACGATAATGAATAAGGATGATAAAGGAAAAGACAATGTTAACATTAATGAATGTTTAATAACCGCCCAAGTTTTAAATTTCGGAAAATATAAACATACTAAGAAAACATGGATTAAAGAAAGTAAATAAATCAGTATAAATATACCTGTAAC